>JBEBJC010001367.1:0-1963 GCA_040080105.1 Myxococcota bacterium | reverse complement strand
CCCACCGCCATCATCAGCTTCGCGTCGCCGGCGCGCCCGATGCCCGCGGCGAACAAGGGGAAGTGCAGCGCGAACGCCGCGGCCACCCCCAGCACGCCCCGCCAGGGATCTCCGGCCGCGAGGTTCGCTCCGATGCCCACCGCCATCATCGGGAACGTGAGCACGTTCGGGATGCGGGTCGAGCGCAGGTCGGTCGCGGAAGCGAACGCGACGCCGGCGAGCAGGACGACGTCTTGGGGCTCGATGTGCATCACCCTCCCCCGCTGAGTGTACGCCCCTGCTAGACTGCGGTCCAGCTCTGGTGTGTCCGAGCTTCGGTTCCGATCCAGCCCCTCCGGTGAACGTGGCGAAACCCGCGATCCAGACCTTCGGCAAGTACCAGATCCTCGAGCGGATCGCGACCGGAGGCATGGCCGAGATCTACAAGGCCCGCCTGGAAGGGATCGGCGGGTTCCAGCGCACCTTCGCGATCAAGCGCATCTTGCCGAACTTGTCCCAGAACAGCGAGTACATCGCGATGCTGGTCGACGAGGCGAAGGTCGCGGGGCTGCTGTGCCACGGCAACATCGTGCAGATCCTCGACCTCGGTCAGGTCGACGGCATCTACTACATCGCGATGGAGTACGTGCACGGCCGCGATCTCGGGGCGGTGCTGCGGCGGGCGAAGAAGAAGGGGCTGTGCCTGCCGGTGCCGCACACGGCGTTCGTCGCGATCGAGCTGCTGAAGGCGCTCGAGTACGCGCACCAGCGGCAGGTGATGCGCGGCGGCCGCCCGGTCGCGCTGAACATCATCCACCGCGACGTGAGCCCGCCCAACGTGCTGCTGTCGTTCCAGGGGGAGGTGAAGCTCACCGACTTCGGGATCGCGCGCGCGTCGCTCAAGGTGATGGAGACGGTGTCCGGCATCGTGAAGGGCCGGTTCGACTACATGAGCCCGGAGCAGGCGTCCGGGATGAAGGACCTCGACCAGCGCTCCGACCTGTTCTCGGTCGCGGTGGTGCTGTACGAGATGCTCACCGGCCACCATCCGTTCCGCACCGACAACGAGCTCGGCACGATCGAGAAGGTGCGCACCGGGAACTACGTGCCGGTCAGCCAGCGGAACCCCGAGGTCCCGTTCACGCTCGAGACGATCGTGGATCGGGCGCTCCAGCTGAACCGCGAAGACCGGTACCCCACGGCGACCGCGTTCAAGGAAGCGCTCGACAAGTTCTTCCACGACTCGGGGTTCATCTTCACCCACGCCACGCTCGCGAGCTACGTGCGGGGGCTGTTCCCCGAGGCGGCGGCCCGCCCGGCGAAGACCTCGACCCCGCCGGGCGCTCCGTCGACCACCGGCAAGCACAACCGGCCGGTCACCGAGTCGCTCGACGAAGGGCCGACCCGGCGGTTGGATCGGAAGAAGCTCGCCGAGCTGCGGGCCCCCGGGCCGGACCCGACGCCGCGCCCCGCGGATCCGGGCAGCGCGAGCACCGACGTGACCCGGTCACCGGCGCCCGAGGTGCGGCGGTCACTCGCCGCTGAAACGGGTAGGTCCTCGGACTCGTTCGTGCGGGATTCGGGTCGGTCGGACTCGTTCGTGCGGGATTCGGGTCGGTCCGCCGACTCCGGCCTCGGGGCCGAGCTGCGCAAGCCCGACGGGCGTCGACCGAGCCCGCTCACCGACCTGCTGCAGGGCGACGAGAACGAGACGATCATCCGCAAGCTCGGCGGCCCCGCCTCCCAGTGGGACGACGAGCCGGCGACACAGGTGAAGTCGGCGGCCGCGGTCGACGAGAACGAGACGCTGCTGCGCAAGGGCGCAGGGTTCGACGAGGCGCCGCGGGTGACGCGTTCACCAGCGCCGGTGTCCAACTGCGTCCGGGCGTGTGCCATGCCCTGCTACGCAAGAACTCCGGCGAACTGCTCGATCGCATCGTTCCCGTCGACATGATGGGTATGGACGGCGACATGGCCTTGCTGT
>JBEBJC010001366.1:0-1970 GCA_040080105.1 Myxococcota bacterium | reverse complement strand
GGCCGGGGGGACCGACGGGGGCGGGGTCGCCCGCGCGCGGGCCTCCAGCGGCCGCTCGGGCGCCGGCGGGGCCGACCGAGCCATGGGGTTCGCCCCGCGCGCCAGCGGCTGAGCCGACTCGGCGAACGTGGTCAGGGTCATGGTCTGGTTGTGCAGGTCACACGCGCCCTGCCCGTACGGCGACAGCTCCCCGTACGAGTAGAACCCGACCACCGCGGCGCCCTTCGGCAGCACGTTCGCCACCGCCTCGACCTCCTCCTCGGTGCGGTCGGCGAGCACCAGCCGCCGCCCGACACACGACACCGCCACCGCGAACGAGGCCGAGTCCACCGCGGGCGCCAGCGCTCGCGCGTCGCGGGCGGCCCCCTCCGCGCCGCTGACCAGCCGATCGAAGTCCGCCTTCATCAGCTGCACCAGCGAGCCCTCGGGCAGGTCCCCGGCGAACGTCATCGACTGCGCGGCCTCGTCGACCGCGAGCACGGTCCGCACCAGCACCTTGTCGTCATTCGGGCCGCTGCGCATCGCGAGCGGGAACAGCAGCCCGGACGACGGCAGGTCCTTCGCGCGCGGCCCGAGGTACTCCTTGTACAGCCCGAGCGCGGGCCGCCCGTCGAGCGAGTACAACACGTTGCCGGCCGACCGGGTCACGACCCGCTCCGGGCCGAACTTGTCCCACCCGCCCTTCGAGCCGTGCCCGACCACGATGTGATCGCCGTAGAAGCCGACCGCGACCACGAGCCCCGACCGGGCCTCCCCGCCGTGCAGCACCCAGGTGCGCTCGAACCGGGTCCCGTCGCCGGCGAGGCCGCCGGTCAACACGATCTGGCCCTTGTCGATCCCGAGGCCCTCGTTCAGCCCGCGCACGAGCTCCGAGCCGTTGACGGTCAGCCCCTCCGACAACACGAACACCGCGCGCAGGTCGGGGGCCGCGAGGTCGCGCGACAGCTTGAGCCCGGCCGCGTGGGACTGGCTCGCGTCGGTCACCTCGGCGGTCGCGCTCACCAGGTCGGTGCGCGCGAACCGCGCCACCAGGACGGTCAGGGCGTCGTCGCTCACGTCTCCCGCCACGATCTGGCCGGCGCCGCTGCACCCGACGACGTGGGACAACGGGTACACCCGCGACAACGCGCGCAGCGGCTCGGGCGCGTCCATCAGCGAACGCGGACCGAACGCCAACACCAGCGTGCGCGGCGAGTCGAGCTGGGGCGGCACCGGGACCGACCACTTGCTCCCGGTCCAGGTGAAGGTCTCCACCCGCAGGCGCCCGTCGCCGCCGGTGTGGGTCGCGGGCGCCGGCGTCGGGGTCGACGGGGTGGTCGACTGCGGCAACGGGTCGGTCGCGGGCGCCAACGGGGTCTGCGCGCGCCGCGCCGGCGCCGGCGCCGGGGTCCGCTTGGGCAGGGGGATCGCCGACTCACCGAACGTGGTCAGGGTCATCGTCTGGTTGTGCAGGTCGCAGCTGCCGAGCCCGTGGGGCGACAGCTCGCCGTAGCTGTAGAACCCCACCAGCGACGTCTTCGGGGGCAAGTTCTCCCGCACCGCCTCGATCTCGTCGTCGGTGCGCTCCCCGAGCACCAACCGCCGCCCGACACACGACACCGCGATCGCCAGTTTGGTCAAGTTCGACCCTCGGGTGGTCGAGTTCACCATGCTCGCCGCGCCGACCGCGCCGCCCACCAGCCGGTCGAAGTCCGCCTTCATCAGCTGCACCGAGGCGCCCTGCGGCACGTCGCCGGCGAACGTCAGCGACTGCGCCTGTTCGTCGACCGCGAGCAGCGTGCGCACCAGCACCTTCTCCGAGTCGCCGTCCTGCATCGCCAGCGGGAACAACAGCCCCGACGACGGCAACTCCGACGCCTTCGGCCCGAGGTACTCCTTGTACAGCGCGAGGGCCGGGCGCCCGTCGATCTCGAACACCACGTTGCCGGTGGACCGGGTCACCCGGCGCGCCGGCCCGAACCGATCCCACC
>JBEBJC010001365.1:0-1970 GCA_040080105.1 Myxococcota bacterium | reverse complement strand
ACGAGCAGCTGGTGGGTGGCGCGGGGCCAGCGGCCGGCCCACTCGGCGAGCTGCTCCGCCTGCTCCACCGGCGGCAGGGACTCGAGGTGGTCGAGCGCGGGCTGGACGTCGGCGCGCCGCGCGAGCCGCAGCCGGTCGGAGTCGCGGTCGAGCGAGCTCAGCGCGGTCGGTGCGTCGATCATTGGTTCATCTCGGGGAACGTGGTGCGGCCCGCGCCGTCGGCGGGCACCAGCAACGACACCTTCAGGTATCCGGCGGCGGCAGGGTCCGAGGTGCCGTCCGGGGCCAGCTCGTAGGTCCCGTCCGCCAGCCGGCGGACCCACCCGGTGGACTTGGTCGCGGTCACCGCGCCGCTCGCGTCCTTGATCGGCTTGGACACCAGCCGCGGGTCACCGCTGCCGAGCAGCGCCATCAGCGGTGTGGTCTGCCACCCGGGCGGGAACCAGGTGTGCCCGTCCGAGTGGATCCGGTTGCGGGTCGGGACGATGCCGCCGATCTCTGCGCCCGCCCCGCCGAGCGGCTCGCGGTAGAACACCTTCCGGTCCTTCAGCGGGACGTACCCCGCGGGCAGCCCGTGTTGTTCCGGCAGCGGCCGGGGACCCGCGCTCGGAGGCTTCGGGTTGAGGGCCGTCCAAGCGGCTTCGGCGTGGGCGGCGGCCTGCTTCTTCTGCTCGAGCGCGGCCCGCTCGGCGCCGACCACACCCGGATCGTTGAGCTTGCCGACCCCGCTGCGGTCGACGGTCGCCCGGAACGCGTCGCGCTGCTTGGTCCACTGGTGGACCTCCGCGCTCGCCGCCTCCCACTTCCGACCGGCCTCCACGAACGGCTGCTCCGCCAGCTCGAGCGCGCGGTACGTGGCTGGGTCGAGCTCGGTGTACCCGTTCTTCTGCAGCGCGGCGACGTTCTCCTGGCCGTGCCCGCCCCCCGTGTGGACCTTGTTCTTGTTGAACTCCCCGTCCGCCACGTGCGCGACCTCGTCTGCGCCCGGCGGTCCGGTCCGCGCCGCCTGCGGGACCAGGCTGTCGGGGGACGGCGCCGGGCCGCCCGCCATGTGGGCCGGCACCGGGTTCACCACACCGCCCTGCAGGCCGAGGAATTGGTGGTAGTCGCCGATGTCGGCGAACTCGATCGCCGACCGTCGGCCGGGGCTCACCTCGAGCTCGAGCGAGAACTTCCCGGTCGTGGGGTCGTAGCCGAAGGTGGTGGTGGTGCGCTCTCCCCACGGGGCCATCGTGTCGATCTCGGACTGGTACCGCTGGCCGAGGGCGTTCGCGGTCGCGTACACGATCCCCATGTCCCCGTGGCCATCACTCGGGAACTGGTGCAGCCGGGTGCCGGGCAGCTGCGGGTGCCAATGCCGCACCAGCACCCAGGCCCCTGCGTCCGGGCCCATGATCTCCTTCCACCGCTGGAACACGCCCGCGCCGGCCGGAGACTGCCCGGGGGCGACCTGGACCACCGCGGTCTCGCCCTGGATCACGATGTACTCGTCGGTCCACGGGTTGTGGTAGATCGCGGCCTCGCGGGAGGGGTCTTCGCGGATCATCCCGTCGTAGCCGTGCTCGGCGTCCGACTCGGTCATCCCGTCGACGTGCATCACCGTCTGGTCGGGCAACGCGTCGATCAGGTGCTCGTTCACCGGGTTGCGCAGCACCTCGGTGTGTGGCACCCGCCGGCGGATCATCCGCCCGTGCTCGTCCATCCGGGCGAGCACGAACGCGTCGTCGTCGTTGGCCAGTACGGTCCACTGCCGCCCCTCGTACAGGGCGAGCTCGCCGGTGTGCCGCAGGGTGAAGTCGCCGTCGGCGTCGGGGGTCGGGCCGGCGCCGCCGGGGGAGCGCGGCGGGCCTGGCGCGGCGTCGGGGTTCGTCGGATCGGCGGGGTCGGCGGGGTGCTGACGTTCCTCCCCCAGATCGCGCTGCTGTTCTTGTTCCTGGCCTTGCTGGAGGACTGCGGGTACCTGGCGCGCG
>JBEBJC010001364.1:0-1971 GCA_040080105.1 Myxococcota bacterium | reverse complement strand
CCCAACGTCCGCACGGTGGCCGCCCACCCGCCGAAGCGGCGCGAGCGGTCGCCCGAGGACGACCCGACCCTGCCGTTCTTCGACAGCGTCAACGTCGGCACCTACGCGCTCGACCCGTCGGATCGGTCCCGCCGCGACGAAGAGCCGTGACGTGAGCGACGACCCCGGGTTCCGGTTCGAGGGAGAGCTCGGCCGGGGCGGTATGAGCGTGGTCCACCGGGCGTTCGATCCGGTGCTCGAGCGGTACACCGCGGTCAAGGTGTTGTCGGCCGATCGGAACCTCGCCGCCGCGCGGGCGCGGTTCCTGGAGGAGGCCCGGGTCACCGCGCGGCTCGACCACCCGAACATCGTGCCGATCTACCAGTTCGGGACCGATCCCGACGGTCGGGACTACATCAACCTGAAGCTGGTGCAGGGGGAGAACCTGCTCGACCGGATCCGGCAGCAAGGGGAAGATCGCCTCCGCCCGGCCCAGTTGACCGAGAACCTCCAGGTGCTGTCGAAGGCGTGTGACGCCGTCGCCTACGCCCACGCGCGCGGGGTGATCCACCGCGACCTGAAGCCGTCCAACGTCATGATCGGCGAGTTCGGCGAGGTGTACGTGATGGACTGGGGCATCGCGCTCGTGCAGACCGACGCCCGGGGGGAGCGGATCGTCCGGCCCGAGCCGGAGTCGTTCGACGAGCGAGGGGTGCTCGGCACTCCCACGTTCGTCGCGCCCGAGCAGATCGAGGACCCGGACGGGGTGGACGCGCGGGCCGACGTGTACTGCCTCGGCGGCATCCTGTACGCGCTGCTCACCGGCCGCGCCCCCCACCAGGGGCGGACCCCGATGTTGCGCCTGCTCGCCTCGAGCAACGGGCGGATCGCCCCGCCGGACGAGGTCGTCCCCGACGGCCGGCTGCCACACGCGCTGGTCCGGCTGGCGAACCACGCGCTGCAGCGGGATCCGCGCGATCGACCCCAGACGGTGGCGGCGTTCCGGGCGGAGCTGGCGGCGTTCCTGCACGGCGGCTGGCAGCTGCCGATCCGGCGGTTCGTGGTCGGTGAGGTGATCGTCGCCGAAGGGGAGGTCGGGCGCGAGGCGTTCGTGGTGCGCACCGGCCGGTGCCGGGTCGAGCGGGCGGGCGAGGTGATCCGCGAGCTCGGCCCGGGCGACGTGTTCGGCGAGCTCGCCCTGCTGTCGACTCGCGGCACCCGCACCTCGTCGGTGGTGGCGGCCGAGCCGGTGGAGCTGATGGTGGTCACCGCGAGCGTGCTGCACGAGGGCCTGGGGCTACAATCGTGGGTCGGGCTGTTCGTCCGCGCGCTGGCCGATCGGTTCCGCGAGCTCGAAGTGGGTGAACGCCCCCCTCCGACCGACCACGGTTAGGATGCTCCGGAGCGGAGGGGTGATGGTGGTTCTGTGGCTGGCGGGGTCGGCGGTGGCGGCCGAGCCGTCCCGCACCGCGGACGAGTGGGCCGACCGGTTCCGGCGCTCGGGCAGCTGGGCCACCGCGGGCGGCGCCACCTCCCTGGTGGCCGGGGTGCTCGTGTTGTCGGTGGGGCGCCCGCCCGGCGAGCTGTCGGACGAGACCCAGTCGGTGTCGGACCTGCGCGGGCTCTCCGGCGGCGTGTTGCTCGTCGGGGGGCTCACCTCCGGGCTGATCGGGCTCAACCACCTGTCCGAGTCGCGCGCGTGGCGCGAGCAGGCCGAGCGCGACGCGGTGAAGGTCAGCTGGTCGGTGGGTCCGGGGTCGGTCGGCGTCGGGCTGACGTTCTGATGCGGTGGACGGTCGACGGGGCGTTCGGTGCCGACCACCTGGTGCTGCGCGACCACCCGGCGGCGGCGCCCGGCCCGGGGCAGGTCGCGGTGGAGCTCCGCGCCTGGTCGCTCAACTACCGCGACGTGCTGAGGGTCGCGGGCGCGTACGACCCGCGGCTGCCGCTGCCGTTCGTCCCGCTGTCGGACGCGGTCGGCGTGGTGGTGGC
>JBEBJC010000266.1:0-9467 GCA_040080105.1 Myxococcota bacterium | reverse complement strand
CCCCCCCCCGCCGCAGCTGCCTGCCGCCTGGGGGACTCACGACCGGATCCCCCCGCGGAGGAGGATCCGCAGCGAGCGCGCTAGAACGACATCCCGCACGCGAGCTGGAGCTCCGGGCTCATCGCGAGCTGGTCGACGGGCCGGACGACCCACCACGTGCCGCCCGTGCCCATCCGCACGTCGAAGGCGGCGCGCGAGTCGAACCAGATCATCAGGTCCACCGCGACGACGCCGTTCGCGCCGATCCACTGCGCGGCGACGGGCGCGGTGTGGTCCTCGGTGTACCGCGCCCCCGCCATCGGCTGCACCAGCACGTCGAACGCCGGATACCGCGGCGGGCGGTGGTAGTACTCGGCGGTGGCGGCGCCGAGCGTGCGCGGCTCGCGCAGGGAGTGGGCGATGCCGACCCGCGCGTAGCCGGTGCCGATCTCGGGGTTCTGGCGCGAGATCCCGACCTCGAGCGCCAGCGGGCGCGGCAGGTACAGCGACCCGGAGGCGCCGTACAGGTCGGGGTTGCTGCCGGTGTGGACGCGGACCGCGGCGTGTGGGCGCCGCTGCCACGGGCCGTACGCGACGTCGTGGTCCTCGTCGGCGTCCGCCTCGACCGCGCGCAGCACGACCCGCGTGGGCGCGCCCTGGTGGCGCAGGAGGTCCTTGTCGGACACCTCGCCCCACCCGAAGTCGAGCGAGCTCGCCGCGCGCGCGGCCGAGCTCGCGAAGCCCAGACCCTCGAGGTCCTCGGCCACGAGCTTGTAGCTCACGATGCCCACGAGGTCGCCGTCCTCGCCCACGAGCGGGCCACCGCTGTTGCCGGGGTTGATGGACGCGTCGGTCTGCACGACCTCGACCCCGCCCACCTGGCGGATCCCCGACACGACCCCGCGCGAGACGCTCATCGGCAGGGCGCGCCCGCCCGGCGAGCCGATCGCGACCACCTCGGTACCGACCTTGGGCGGAGTGAGGCGCACGGGCATGCACCCCGCGCCGAGCTCGCGGGTGGCCAGCAGCGCGAGATCCGTCGCCGGGGACACTCGCACGACGCGGCCGGAGGTCGTCCCGCCGTCGGCGAGCACCACCGTGACCCAGTCCTCGCCCTCGACCACGTGCGCGGCGGTGAGGACGAACCCGTCCGGCGACACGAACACGCCCGAGCCGACGCCGTCGGGCGTCTCGACGCGGACGGTCCGCTCGATCGCCCACTCCGCGTCGTTCACCCGCGGCGGATCGGTGCACGCGCGCACGGACGGCGCCGCGAGCGCCGTCGACGACGGGACCAGCGCCGCGCCTGCGGCGAACCACCCCCAAGGCTTCATCGTCGCCTCCCACCCGTGGAGTAAGGGTTTGGGGGAGCGGGGCGGGAGGCGAATCACCGGTGGTCACCACTGCACGCTCACCCGGTGGCGACGCGATCGGTGGCCCAGCGCGGGCCGATGCTTGGCTTCTATCCTACGGCATCACTGTGCGACGGCTCGGCTCCGTCGTGTGGGACCCGCACCGTGCGGCAGTGGTACACCCCCGCCGGCGGCAGGTTCCACGGGACGAGCTCGAACTCCACCTGCTCGAACAACGACTGGTACCGTGCCCGGTACACCCACGGCATCACGGTCAGCTGGTGAAACGTCGCCCCGGGGTGGGTGCGCAGCCAGTCGAGCACCGCGCGCACCGTGGCCACCGGCAGGCTCGGCAGCGGCAGACCCGACAACACCACGTCCACGTCGTCGACGTCCGCCAGGACGCCCCCGAGGTCGGCCACGTCCGCGACCCGCACGTCGGCCCGCGGCACCCGGTCGCGCGCGAGCCGGGCGAGCTCGGGGTCGATCTCGAGCGCGACCAGCCGCCCCTCGGGGTGCAGCCGCGACGCCGCCACCCGGGTGATCGCGCCCGCCCCACACCCGAGCTCGACCACCACCTGTGGGCGGGCCGGGTCGAGCGCCCGGCAGGTCGCCTCGGCCAGCGCGCGGCTCGACTCGGTGACGCTCGCCACCGCGGTGCCGCGCTCGAACAGCTTCCGCAACATCAGCAGCCGCGGCGCGTTCACGCGACCTCCGCGTAGTCGTGGCGGGCCGCGAACGTGCGCGCCCCCTCCTCCCCCATGTACCGGGCGAGCAGCTGCGACGGCGTGTCGCGGAGGTCGGCGATGCACAACACGTCGAGGCACCCGCCGAAGCCGGGGTCGACCCCACACGCGAGGCCGCGCATCCCCAGCTGCAGGTATTGGCGGATCAGCACCGGCGGCTTGCGTCCGTCGCGCTCGAGCACCCGCGCCTCGAGCGCGCGCACGTCGGCGGGGGGCTCGTCCGCCGCCGCGAACGGCTTGCGCGGGGTCACCAGCGGCGCCCACGGCGACCGGCGCCCGCGCGACAACAGGAACGCCGCGATCTGCTCCCGCGACGCGAGGGAGTACTGCGCCGAGATCGACACCGCGCCGAGGAGCAGCCGGTGGCGGTCGCTGCGGGCGATCAGCGTCCCGATCCCCCTCCACAACAGCAGCAGGGCCGACAGCGAGCGCTGGTGCTCCGGCACCACGAAGCTGCGCCCGAGCTCGACCGCGGTGTCGAGGTGGTCGATCAGGCGCCGCTCGAACCGGAACCCGGTCGAGGTGTACAGCGCCGACGGCCCGCCGCGCGCGAGCAGCTCGTCGACGTACCCGACCCGGTACCCTCCGACGACTCCGTGCTCGTCGTCCCACAGGACCAGCTGGACGTAGCTCGCGTCGTAGTCGTCCAGGTCGCGGGCCGCGCCCGAGCCCTCCCCCACCTCGCGGAACGTGCGCTCGCGCGCCCTGCCGATCTCCTGCATCACCGTCGGGGCTTCCCCGGCGCGCAGCGCCAGCACCCGCCACCGCCGCTCGGACACCAGAGTGGCCGCAGCGGGCAACGCCATCACCTCGGAGCTCATCCGCTCGAGCGACTCCGGATCGGCCACGGGCTCGACTCGGGACATCACGACCTCCACGACGAGATCGTCGCCCGTGGATGTCACGATCCTGTCGACGTTGGCGCACGGTTCGGGGGATTGGCTGCAACGCCGGTGGACCGCAACCAGAACCGCAGCGCCGCCACCACTGCGGGCGCCTCGAGCGCAGCTCCGACGCCGCTCGACAGGTCTCCGTGGTCCAGCAGATCGGTCAGGTGGAGGCGCGCTCGCACCCCGTTCCGGCCGAACAGGTCCATCAACCGGACCGACTCCGACGGCGGCACGACGACGTCGTGTCGACCGTGCACCAACGTCACCGAGGCGCGCAACGAGCAGACCGCAGGCGCGACCGCGAGCCGCTCCACTCCGTCGGCTCGGTGCGCAGGCACCGCCAACGGGCCCGGAGCCGCCAGCACCTCGAACCGACGGCGGTCGGCGGCGTGCAGCTGGTCGAGCACCTGCCCGAGCTGCGGCTCGCGGCGCAGCGACAAGTCCTGGAGCGCCACCTCCACCGCGCGAGCCACCGGCGGGGCGAGGTCGACCAGCGCGCGCACCGCCACCAGCCGCCCATACGGGTCGGCCGACGCCGCGACGTGCCGGAGCAACGCCCACGGATCGGCGTACGCGCCCACCAGGAACATCCCCGACACCCGGGCAGCGACCGGCGCGGAGGCCGCGGCCACGATCGACATCCCGGCGGCGAACGAGGCCGCGAACCACCCGATCGTGGGGGCGCCCCACCTGGGGTGAGCCAGCACCGCGCCGGCCGCCGCTGCCAGGTGCGGGGCGAGCTCGGGGTCGAGCCTCAGGTCCGCAAGGCTCGCCACCCGCGGGCACACCACCCGGAACCCCACCGCCTCGAGCGCGCGGCACACCGACACGATCCGCGGGTCGCGGTGCGCCCGCAACGACAGACCGTGCACCGCGAGCACGGTGCCCCGGGGGCTGGGCGGCTCGTACACCAGGCACTCCACCGGGGACCCGTCGACCCACAGCGTCGACGGGAAGCCCGGCCGAGGATCGGGCCGGGCGAGGTGGGCTGCCAGCCCGACCGCGCGGATCAGGTCCACGCGAGCCCGATCGCGAGCCCGACCGCCGCCCCGGCGACGACATCGGACGGGTAGTGCAGCCCGAGCACGATCCGCGAAGCGGCCACCAGCGCGGCGAACGGCCACAGGAGCCAGCCCGCGCCGGGCACGGTGTCCGAGACCACCACCGCCGCGGCGACCGCGTGCAACGTGTGGCCCGACGGGAAGCTGTACCGGTCGAGCGGCGCCTCGAGCAGCTCGATCTCGGCGCACGCGACGTGGGGTCGCTCGCGGCCGGTCCATTGCTTGGCGAGCCGGTAGGTGAGCCCCGCGGTGGCGAGCGCGCCGGCCCACCGGAGCGCGGCGGGACCGTCGACCGCCGCGGCGAGGATCGGCACCAGGGCGACCCACAGCAGCCCGTCGCCGAGCTTCGACGCCGCGCGGAGCACCGCGATCGTCGCTCGGCTCGCGCCGCGGTTGCACACGAGCACCACCCGCAGGTCGCGCTCGGCGAGCCACGCCCCGGACCCGCGGAGAGATCCCGATCGCTGCATGTGACCTCCGCTCCCAGCGTCACCCGGGCGGGTGGCGATCCCGGGTCCCCGCCGCGCCGATCGCGGGACGATCGCGCAACCCCCGCGCCACCGCCCACACGGCGCCGGCGCACAGGTGCCCCGGCACGAGCCACGGCCAGGCCCGACCGAGCTCCGGCGCGAGCCCCATCCCGATCAGCGCGATCGACACGCCGACCCACGCCCGCAGCTGCTGCGCCTCGGCGGTCACCGCCGATCCCACCACGGCGAGCCCCGCGGCCACCACGGTCGCCGACACCACGCCGGGAGACGCCGCGACCCAGCCGCCCACCAGGGTGGCCGCGGCCACCAGCGCGAACAGCGAGCCGTCGCGCACCACCCGGCCGCGCCCGTACCCGCGCGCCCGCCCGACCGCGAGCGCGGCGTACGGGGCGAACGCGGTGGCGGCCACGAACGGGGTGGGGTCCCTCACCGCGGCCGCGACCGCCGCCGCGGCGAGCACGTACGCGACGTTCCCGGCGCCGGCGTAGGCCACCAACGGCTCGGCCAGCGGCGCGAGCAGCGCAGGCAGCTCGCGCGAGCGCCCTCGGCTGGCCACCAGCCCCACCCACCGGCCGGGCGCGACGTACCCGAACAGGTCCCGGTCGACCTCCCACCGCACGACGTCGCCCCGCCGCACCACGTGCCGGTCGGCGAGCGCCGGGCCGATCTCGAGCGTCACCTGCCCGTCGACGCCGACGAGCCACCGCGACTCGGGGAACCCCGGCGTCCCCTCCAGCCACCTCGGCTGATCGCCGCGCGGCACGACCCACAGCTCGACCCGGTCGGCGCCGACCTCGCGCGCGAACGGGGTCACGAGCGCCCCGAACCCGAGCGAGGCGGCGCTCCACCGGCCCGGCGGGAGCTCGCGCGCGCGGGCGGCGATCGCCCTCAACGCGTCGGGGGTCATGGCGCGATCCGCCCGAGCACCCAGTACCGGCCGGGCCCGAAGTCGAGTCGCGCTCCGTGCCGCGCGAGCAGGGGCTCGGCGAGCGGCTCCACCCGGAACCACCGCAGCCAACCGCGCAGCG
Source organism: Myxococcota bacterium (assembly GCA_040080105.1). Lineage (GTDB taxonomy): Bacteria > Myxococcota_A > UBA796 > UBA796 > JACKER01. The sequence continues at coordinate 3,920 of JBEBJC010000266.1, read as the reverse complement.
CGCGGGCCGCGGGCCCGAGCCCGCCGAGGTCGCCGAAGTCGACGACCCACACCTGGCCCCCGGGGGCGAGGTGCCTGCGCGCGTTCACCAGCGCCCGATCCGGATCGCGGACCATCGACAAGCAGTACGAGAACAACACCCGGTCGGGGCGGACCCCGAGCACCGCGGTGAGGTCGGCGTCCTCGGCGAAACCCTCGACGATCGACACCCCCGGCAGCCGGGCGACCGCGTGCCGGCGCATCACGCTCGACGCGTCGACCCCGCCCAGGCGAGCGTCCGGTCGCCGACGCCGCAGCAGGTCGAGGTTCCGACCGGTGCCCGACCCGACCTCGACCAGCGTGCCCCAGTCACTCGCCGCCAGCCGGTCGAGCGCGGTGTCCCGCCCGAGGAGGTAGTACTTGCGCGTCAGGTCGTACACCCGGTGGGTCGGGCCGTACGACCGGTCGAGGAACTCGGCGTGGTCTGCGTTCACGTGCACACCTCGAACAGGTCCACCCGGCGGTATTGCCGAGACCGATCGTCGCGGGTCGCAGCGTCACTCGCCGGGTCGAGGCGCCGGAACACTCCGGCCATTCCGTGCCGCTCCGGCATCGCGTCTGCCTCCACCGAGCGCATCAACACCGTGGCGCCCGGGCGCGCGGTGCGCCGGATCCCCTCGAGCATCCGCCGCTGCACCGGCCGTGGCATCCAGTCCGGAGCGTCACACAGGGTGTAGTGGGACCAGGTGTTCGGCCCGGCGTCGTCGATCACGTCGAGCAGCGACCGGTGGTGGTACTGCACCCGGGTGGGGGCGCCCACCGAGTCGGCGTGCGCGGTGGGCCGCAGGTACGGGGGGACCGCGTCGGACCGCTCGTGGTCGAAGTGACCCGCCACCGCGTACCATACGAACCAATTGGTGCGGAGGTCGGTCTCGTTGCACTTCCGCAGGTGGTCCCGAACCACGTCGAGCATCGTGCCGAACCCGCCGTCGGTCAGCAGCCGGTCGCGCTGGGCGAAGTTGATGCCGAGCGCCACCAGCTGCAGCGGCGACTCGACCACCGCGCGCACCAGCCGATCGTCGGCCGCGCGGGCGAACGCGAGGTCGAGGTTCGCGTTGCGTTGCTCGGTGGTGAGGCCGAACTGGGCGCGAAGCCAATCGGCGTCCACCCCACACACCTGACGCAGCCGCGCCAGCATCCGCGCGGTCAACCCTTCACGGTACAGCGACCGCTCGAACCGGTGCCAGCGGGTGGACCAGTACTTCTGCATCCAGTCCGGGAGCCCGCTCGCCACCGCCCGCACCGCCCGCTCGGGGTTCGGGTGCCACCCGCGCCCGAACAGGTCGTAGAACTCGGGGTGGCTCGCCATCCGCTGCGCGCCCGCGACCTTCAGCCCGGTGAGCGCCAGGTGGTGGTGGTTGATGTCGAGGGTGTCGATCGACCGCGGCTGGAACCGGAGCATCGACGCGACCCCACACCCGGCGGCCGAGATCGACAGCACCCGCGACGACGGGTCGAGCCCGAGGTGCTGGCCGTCGACCTCGCTGTCCTCGAACAGGATGTTGTACACGAACAACCGCGAGAAAATTCGCTGAAACGCCCAGTCCGTCACCATCCGGAAGCCTCCTCGGGCGGAACGACCGCACCCGCGACAGACTCACCCGCGTGTGCGACCGCCCCGTGCCGGCGAGCCGAACTCGACACGAACCCCGGTGAAGGTTCTGCGCGCCGGGTGACGCGGCGTGCCGCAGACCCCGCCGTGCGAACGTGTGGTGACGTCTCGGTGTCGGCGGCCGCCGCCGGGAACGCTTCGGATACGGGTGCGTGTGCTCCTGCTCCCGCTGCTGGCCTGTACGGAACCCTCGGCCGACGACGCCCGTCGCGCGTGGCTGGTGGAGCGGCTGATCGAGGCGAACGCCGTGTGGCTCGCGCGCGAGCCCGAGGCGGTCGAGCACCAGTTCGCGAAGATGGACGCAGACCCCTACGACTTCCTCCGCGGCACCGCGTCGGTGTTCCTCACCGACCTCGCGCGACCCGTCCCCGGGCGGGCCCCGACCTCGTTCCTGACCCTGCCGGACGCGTCGGTCACCTGGGTGGTGGGCGACCCGCACCTCGAGAACCTCGGGACCTCCCTGGTGGGACCCGAGTCGGCGGCGACCGCGGAGGCGGTGTCCACGCTCGAGTGGGTCGACCTGGACGCGGCGGCGCGCGGGCCGTGGACGACGGACACCCGGCGCGCGGCGCTGGCGTTGGTGTTGCTGTTCGACGGGTGCGGGTGCGCCGACCGCGGGGTCGAGGCGTTCGCGCGGGCCTACGCTGGGGAGCTCGAGTCCCCCGGGTGGGACCCGGCGGGGGACCCCGACGACGGTCGGTGGGCGGACGAGCTCCGCGCCGACGCCCGGGAGGACGGACTCGCCGGCGAGGCCCTCGCCGACCGCCTGTCGGACGAGCCCGGCGCCCTGCTGGCGCGCACCCCGATCGACGACGCGGGCGAGGGGTTCGTGTCGCTCACCGCCGACGAGGAGGCGCTGGTCGCACACCTCACCGACCAGTGGTCCCGGCGGCCGGCCGGGTGGCGCGCGCTCGACGCGGTGCGCCAATACGGGAAGGGCGTCGCCTCGTTCTCCGCCCCGCGGTTCCTGGTGGCGTGGGACACGGGCGACGACGGCGCCGGCGACGACCACCTCCTCCAGCTGCGCGAGGTGATCGACCCGCCGGCCCAGCCCGGCGCGCCGCCCCCGGCGCCGTGGGGTCCGGAGCGGATCGACGCCGCGACCGCGCTGTGGTCGACCCCCGACGCCGACGTGTTGTACGCCGGAGTGACCGACGGCGTGGGGGTGTACAAGGTCAGCACCTCCTCCGGCTGGTTCCGCACGTTCGACCACGGCGACGTGATCGGCGAGCTGTCCGCGGGCGACGCCAGTGTCCCGGACGCCGAGGCGCTGGGCGCGCTGGTGGGTCGGGCGCTGGCGCGTGCGCACGCCGACGCGAACGGCGCGATCGTGCGCGACGACCTGCGGGCCGGAGGCGGGGTCGAGCCGCTGGTGCACGAGCGGGTGCGCGACGCGCGGAGCGACCTCGGCCAGCTCCTGGTCGACGCCGAGCTGTTCCACCAGGCGCTCGCCACGCTGGGACCGGCGCTCGGGGCCGAGGGGCTCCGATGAGCTGTGTGTTCGCGACCGTCGACGGCTACGTGCCTGGCTGGGACGATGTCACCGCCGCCGACGGCCCGTGCGCCGCGGTCGCGGTCGAGGTGTCCGGCCGGCTCGCGCACACCCGGCCCGACCCCGGCCTCGCCACCACGGTCGACCTGACCCGGGCCCGCGCCACGTTGGCCGTCGCCGACGGACCCGCGCGGGCCGCGGTGCGGGTCGCCGCGGTGCGCTCGGCGGGGGAGCAGGGCTACCTCGGGGTCGACGGCGAGGCGTTCGTCCTGGAGGTCGACGGGGCGGTGGTCGGCGCCACGTGGGCCGGCCCCGGCCTCCACGGCGAGGTGGGCATCGTGCCCGACCTATGGATCGCCGGCGCCGACCGGGCGTGGGGGCTGGCCGGGGTGTCGCCGACCCTCGGCGCGCGGTGGATCGAGCGGGCGGACCTCGGCGCCCAGGTCGGGTGGGCCGCGCCCGGCGGGTGGTTGTGGGTCGACGCCGCGCTCACCGCGGGCGAAGGGTTCGCGCTGCGCGAGCGGAACGAAGGCAAGGACCTGGGCGTGTCGATCAGCGCCGCTCCCCTCGTCGGGATCGGCCACCCGCGCGGGTTGGTCCTCACCGGCTTCGCCCGCGACGGGACCCGGGGCGTGGCGGTGGCGCGCGACTCTCGGCTCGGCGCCCGCGCCGCGGGCGAGGCCGGGCCGTTGACCTACGGGGCCGAGGTGCTCGCCGCGTGGGGGGTCGACGCCGACGCCGCCCGCGCGCCGGTCGGGGCCTCGGGGTGGGTCACCGC
>JBEBJC010001363.1:0-1973 GCA_040080105.1 Myxococcota bacterium | reverse complement strand
TACGGGTACCTACGCGGCGAGCGGTCCCGCGCCCAGCTCGAGCTGGCCGAGGTCGCCGGCGAGGTCCACATCGGCCGGGCCGCGGGGGCGCCGGCGGTGGTCCGCGGCACGGTGCTCCAGCTCGAGGACCGCGTGTCGACCGGACCGGACGGGCGCGCGGTGCTGCGACTCGGGCGCGAGACCCAGATCCGCGTCGGGCCCGAGTCGGCGGTCCAGGTCACCGCGATCGACGAGGCCGGCGTGTCGCTCGAGCTCGAGGACGGGCTGCTGCAGGCGACCGTGCGCCCAGAGTCCGGCGCGGTGCGGGTCGCGAACCGCGGCCGCGAGGTGTTGGCCACCAACGGCGAGTTCACCGTCGGCGTGTCGGACGACGTGATGCAGGTCGGGGCCACCCAGGGCACGCTGTCGATGTCCGGCGTCGACGCGGCGCGGGTCGAGCAGGGTCAACAGGTCACGGTGGTCGACCGGCGCGCCACCGTCTCCCCGATCCCGGAGGAGCTGCTGCTGGCGGTCCAGTGGCCGGCGGAGGCGCGCACTCGGGCCGAGATCACCCGGGTCACCGGGACCACTCAGCCAGGCGCGTCGGTGCGGCTCCGCGGCTCGTTCGGCGTGCGCACGGTGACCGCGGATCGCGAGGGGCGGTTCGAGGCGGAGCTGCCGCTGGTGGAGGGAGACAACCGGATCGCGGTCGACGCGACCGACCTGCTCGGACAGTCCACCACCGTGGAGGGGATGCTGCAGACGCGCGACACGCGCGGGCCGAGCTTCCACGGCGGGGTGGACTATCGGCCGCCGCCATGATCGCCGGGTGGCTCGGGTTCGCCGCGTGGGCCGCCCCGGCGGTCACCGTGACCGACGGGGCCCTGTGGCCGGGGCGCGCGGGGTGGATCGAGGTCGCCTCGCTCACCGATCGCGGCGAGCCGGCCGCGCGTGCGCCCGAGGTCACCGGGGACGGCGTCGTCGACGGACCGGTGGGCGTGCGGCCCGGGGTGTGGAGGTGGCAGGTCGTGCCACCCGTCGGGGCCCAATTGTCGGTCCTCGGACTCCGTCCTGCGGAATTGTCGGTCCTCGGACTCCGTCCTGCGGAATTCCTCGCGCTTGAGGTCGACGGCGAGGCCCGTCCGCTGCCGATCTCGGCGCCGCCGCCGTCCAGGCTGTCCGTGCCGGCGCAGGTCGACGTGGCGGCCGGCGCCGGCGAGGTGGTGTTCGTCCTGCCCGGGCTGGTCGCGCCCGACGAGGTGGAGATCACGCCTGGGGAAGGTCGGGTGGCCTCGGTCACGCCGACCGAGGGCGGGCTCGAGGTCCACCTCGCGCTCGACGACCGGCCGTACCCGCGGTGGATCCCGGTCGCGGTCCGCGAGACCCGGCGCTCGGAGGCGCCGGCGTGGGTCGGCGTGCGGGTGCGCGCGCGGCCGCGGATCCCGCTGGTGGCGGAGCCGGGTGCCCGGATGACGCTGCGGGTGGGCGGCCGCTCGTACGGCCCGTTCGAGGCCGGCGCGGACGGGGCGCTCGAGGGCCGGGTCGACCAGTACCCCGGAGAAGACTCCGCGAGCGCCGTCCTGGTCGACGACCTGGGCAACGAGACCCGCGCCGAGATCCCGCTGATCGGCGCGCCGGGCCCGTCGATCGCGCTCGCCGCGGCGGGCACGGTGCTGCCCGGGCGGCGGCCGCCGGTGTTGTACCTGCGGGTGGTCGAGCCCGGGGGCGGAGCCCCGCCGGTGGCGCCGACGTGCCGCACCGCCCGGGTGCCCCTCGCGCTGCAGCCGCTCGACGATCGGACCTGGCTCGTCCCGCTGCCCGACTCGACCGAGGACCACCGGGTGACCTGCACCGCCGGCGCCGCCACCGCCGACGCCCGGGTGCCGGTGGCCTCCGGGGTGCCGACCCACCTCGGCCTGCGGGTGTGGCCGGACCAGCTCGCGGCCGACGTGCCGACCGCCGAGATCGCGGTGGTGGTCGAGGACGCCCGGGGG
>JBEBJC010000265.1:0-9475 GCA_040080105.1 Myxococcota bacterium | reverse complement strand
GGCGGTTGCTTCGGGCAGCCGGCGAGCGCGAGGCCCAGGCCGATCCACACCGCCGAGGCCCTCCACGGGGCGCTGCAGTGTGGACAACGGGTCTCGGCGCGCCGGTGGGCGCCGCAGCTCGGGCACGGGGTCATTCCGCCTCCTGGGAGCGCAGAGGGTACGCCAACTCACGCCGTTCGGGTACCAAACGTGCCGTGTGACCATTTTCATGTTATTGGTCACACAGGAGACTCCGATGGCCCGCGACCAACTCCCGACCGGCCTGCTCCGCCGCGCCGCCGCCACCGGCCGGATCGCCGCCGAGGTCGGGCGCGCCGCGGCCCGCCGGGTCGTGCGCGCGTCGATCGACGACGACCGCGCGTTCGGCGAGGCGCTGTTCGGCGAGCTCGACCAGCTGAAGGGCATGGCGATGAAGGTCGGCCAGATCTTGTCGTACCTGGAGGTCGGGCTGCCCGACGAGACCGTGGCCCGGCTGGCGCAGCTCCAGCGCGGGGTCGAGCCGCTCGTGTTCGCGGCGATCGCAGCCGAGCTCGAGCGCGAGCTCGGAGCTCCCCTCCCCTCCCTGTTCGACGCGTTCGACCAGCGGCCGATCGCGGCGGCGAGCGTGGGGCAGGTGCACCGCGCGACCCTGCGCGGCGCCCCGGTCGCGGTGAAGGTCCGGTACCCCGGGGTGCGCGAGTCCCTCGGCGCCGACGTGCGCCAGCTCGAGTGGATCGGCCGGCTCGCGAGCCTCGGCACCTCGGTCGACGGGCCGGCGCTGGTGGCGGAGCTGCGCGACCGCCTGCTCGAGGAGTGCGACTACCGGAACGAGGCCACGACCACCGAGCGGTTCGGCTCGTTCTTCACCGGGGACCCGCAGATCCACGTCCCCGCGGTGCACCGCGACCGCTCGGCCGGAGGGGTGCTCACCACCTCGTGGTGTGAGGGTGAGCCCGCAGAGGCCCTCGCCGCCGCCAGCCCCGCGCGGCGCGCCGCGGTGGCGGTGACCGCGGCGAGGTTCCCGTGGACCACCCTCTTCCGCCACGGGTGGCTCCACGCCGACCCACACCCCGGCAACTTCCTGTTCCCGGCCGACGACCAACTGGTGGTGCTGGACTTCGGCTGCGCGCGCCAGGTTCCCGCCGCCGAGGTGAACACCCTCGCCGCGCTGGTCGACGCGGTGCTCGACGGGCACCGCGCCCGGGCGGTCGAGGCGGCGCGGGCGGTGGGGCTGGTCCCTCACCCCGAGCGGATCGACGTGGACGAGCTGTGGGCGCTGCTCGACTTCCTGTTCGCGCCGTACCGGGAGGAGCGGTTCCGGTTCGACCGGCAGTGGTGGACGACGTCGATGCGGCGGTTCTCCGGCCCGCGGGCAGCAAACGCGCGGTGGCTCGGGTTCCCGCCGAGCTGGCTGTGGATCCAGCGCACGCTGCTCGGCCTGCACGCGGTGCTGATGCGGCTCGAGGTCGAGGCGCCGCTCGCCGCGGTCGCCCGGGGCGCGCTCGCCGGCCCCCGGGTGGCGGAGTAGACTCGGGCGTGCCCAGGGCGTTCACCGACCGCGAACGGGAGCGAATCCGCGGAGCGCTGCTCGACGCGGGGCGCGCCGCCCTGCCGCGCTCGGGGATGCGCCGCACGTCGGTCGACCAGCTGACCCGGGCGGCGGGGGTGTCGAAGGGCGCGTTCTACCTGTTCTTCGACGACAAGGAAGCCCTGTGGGTCGAGCTGCTGCGCGAAGGGGAGGCCACCGCGCGGGCGCTGGTGCGCGACGCGCTCGCGGCGCCGCCCGAGCTCCGGCTCCGGAGGGTGGTCGACGCGGTGTTCACCGCGGTGTGGGCCGACCCGATCCTCCGGATCCTCACCGACGCCGAGGAGCTCGCGTGGCTCACCACCCGCCTGCCCCCAGGGGCGCTCGCCGCCGCCAGGGCCGACGACGACCTGTTCTTCGCCGAGGTTCACCACGCGCTCGCGTCGGCCGGGCTGCTGGCGCCCGACGTCGACGTGAACGGGTTCTGCGCGGTGCCGTCCGCCGCGCTCGCGCTCGCGCAGCACGCGATCGACGACCCGGTCCGCGGGTGGGTGATCGACGGGCTGGTCGCCCGGCTCGGCCCGGCCTGACGCTCCAGCAGGATACGGGCCGTCGATGGTGTGGTGGCTCGCCGGTTGTGTTCCCCCCGAGGCCGGAGACTCCGCCGACAGCGGCGGCGCGCCCTCGCTCGAGGGCAAGGTGTCGGGGATCGACGGGCGGCCGCTCGACGGGGCCGTGCTGATGGCGTGCGCGTCGGTGTGCGTGGTGGCGTGGTCCGACGCCGACGGCCACTACCGGTTCGACGGCCTCGAGCCGGGCGACTGGTCGATCCACGCCGCGGCCGACGGAGAGGGCTCGGCCCAGCTGGTGATCCCGTGGCAGGTCACCGGGTCCGGCGTGCTGGACCTCACGATCCCGGAGCTCGGCCCCCCCCGACCCGTGCCGGAGGAGCTCGGCGAGGTCGAGCTCGCCGAGGGGTTGACCGTGTCGATCTCCACCAGCTCGCTGCCGGGGATCACCGAGGTGCGCGCCGCGCGGATGCCCGCCGAGTTGTGGCCCACGGGGCTCGATCTGCCCGGCCCGCCCACCGACGGGTGGTCGCTCGCGCCGGCGGGCGCGGGGAGCGCGATCCCGTTCACCGCGGTGGGCGCGGGGGAGACCTGGTGCACCGACGCGGACGGGCTCCGGTGGGAGCGGTGTGACGGCGTGCTCCCGAACCTCGGGTCGGTCGTGTGGGTCGACCCCGGGTAGGTAGGGTCACCCCGCGACGGTCAGGGTAGGACGCCCGACCGCCGCCACCGCGTGTTCGGCGCGGACCAGCCACACCGAGAACTCCGCCTCCGGCCCGAGCCCCAGCGCAGCCGCCCCGGCCCGGGCGCGCTCCAGCGCGAGCTGCGCGCCGGTCGGGTCCCCGCGGCGCGCGGCGACCCACGCGCCGATCGCGTCCCGGCGGACCGCGCTCCGGGCGTTGAGCGGCAGGGCCTCCGCCAGGTCGAGCGCCGTCGGATCGAGGGTCGCGGCGGCGAGAGACTCGAGCGCGTGGCACTCGAGCAGGGTGAACCGGCCTTCCCGGGCGTGCTCGACCGCGTCCCGCAGCGCCACCTCCGCCTCCGCCATCGCGCCCTGGAGCACGAGCACCGTGCCGTACAGCAGCTGCGCCTCACAGGAGATGTGGTTCGGACGGAACTTCTCCCACCGCAGGCGGTCGGCGACCGTGCGCGCTTCGTCGTGCCGCCCCCGCTGCAGCGCGAGCCTGGCCAGCTCCAGCTCCAGGCTGTCGTTGGTCGAGTCCGGCGACGCCCACTCGAGCGCTCGCTCGAGCAGCTCCTCCGCCGCGTCGAGCGCCCCGAGGAACCGGCGGAGCGATCCGGCGGAGTACAACACGAACGCGCGGTTCCGCGGCCCGACGTCCGGGTGTTCACACAGCTCGGTCGCCCGCTCGAGCAGGGCGGCGACCTCGACGTACTCCCCCTGGCGCAGCAACATCTCGGACAGGAACGTCAGGTTGTTGATCTCCAGGTTCCGATTCCCGAACCGTCGGGCGACCCGGGCCCCCTCCCGCAACATCTCGTCGCCGGCGGCCCGGTCCGGGTTGTAGTACCCGGCGACCTGGAACCACAGGGCCTGCGCGTCGCCGGCCGCAGGGGCGTACGGGCCGGACAGCTCCAGCTCCTTGGTGGCGGCCGCGCGGTCGCCGCGCATGTGGTGGTGGATCGCGAGGCTGCACCGCACGTGCACGATGTCGAACGGGCTCTCGGCCAGCGGTGCCACCTGCTCCAACCTCCGGATCGCGGCCTCCGCGTCCCCGGCTGCGTTCACCATCTTCACCGCGGCGAGCGCGAGGAAGATCTGGACCCGCGGCGTCCGGGCGTACCCGCTCACCCGCGCCTCCGCCTCGAGCCCCTCGGCGAACGCACCCCCGCGGCTGGTCTGCCACACCAGCGCCAGGCCACACCGCTCGGCCACCTCGACGTCGCGGCCCCGGGCGTGTTGCTCGGCCGCCCGGAGGTCCGCGACCGCCCGGCCGAGCGCCGCGTTGTGCGCCGGGTCGCGGCTCGCGCCCGCGATCCGCTCCGGGTCGCCGAGCCGGCCGAACCAGCGGGCGTGGCGATCGCGAGCCGGCGCGTCCGGGGCCAGATCGCGCCGGGCCCGCTCGCGCACCACGGTGTACAGCCGATACCGGCTCCCGTCCAGCCGCACCAGCGAGCGCGACAGCAGCTCCTCCACCGGGTCGAGCGCGCGGGTCGCGTCCATCCCGGTGACCTCGGTGAGGTCCTCCAGGCCGAAGTCCGCCTCGAACACGGCCAGCTCGGTCAGCAGGTGGCGCAGCGGATCCGGCAGCCCGTCGAACGACCGCTCGAGCACCTCGGCCATCGACCGCCGGCCAGGCCCGCCGAGCACCCGGAGCGGCTCGCACAACAGCTCGGACAGCACCTCGTGCCCGACCACACCACACCGGGCGGCGGCGAGCTCGATCGCCAGCGGCAGCGCGTCGACCTGGGCCACCAGCTTGCGCGCCGCGTCCGCCGGGATCGGGGTCTCACTGCCGACCCGGGCCTGGAACAGCGCGACCGCGTCGTCCACCGGGAGCGGGCCGAGCGGCACCACCCGCTCGGCGGCGATCCCCAGCCGCTCGCGGCTGGTGGCGAGCACCACCAGGCGGGGGGCCACGGGGAGCCACTCGGCGACCCTCCGACCGATCGACTCCACCGCGAGCTCGCACTCGTCCAGCACCAGCACCGCCTCGGTGAGGGTGGCCAGCGCGGGCCCGATCGGCCCGTTCGACGGGGCGCGGCCACCGAGCGCCGCCCGCACCGCCGCGTCGAGGTCCGCCGGGACCCGAACGGTCCCACAGGGGACGAAGATCCGCTCGAGATCGAGCCTCCCGACCACCTCGCGCGCGAGGCGCGACTTGCCCGCGCCGGCGGGACCCACCAACGTGACCACCCGGGCCCGCGACAGCTCGGTCACCAGGGCGGCCGACTCCGCCGCGCGCCCCACGAACCCCGGATCGGCCGGATCGAGGTCCACCTCGACCCCTTCGAGGCGCAACCCCTGACCGTAGACCGAGATCAGGTGCCGCGGCGCGTGGGGTTGGTCCTCGAGCTTCTGGCGCAGCCGCGCGGTGGTGTTGTCGACCGTGCGGGAGGCCACCCCCGGGCGGTACCCCCACACCTCCACCAGCAACACTTCGCGGGGGACCAGCTGACCCGCCCGGCGGGCGAGGTACCGCAGCAGCTTGACCTCGGTGACGGTGAGCGCGTGCTCCCACCCTTCGCCGCGGACCGTCCCCGCCCCGAGGTCGACGCGCCGCCCGCCGATACGGAACCCACGCATGAAACCTACCCCCGCTCGCGTCTATCCGACGGGAGCCCCCCCGGGCACCGCGGCCCGCGCCGGAGTTCAGGGGACGTCGACCAGCTCGGCGCCGACCACCTCCAGCCCGTCCACCCGCTGGACCAGCGCGGCGACGCTCGCGCCGCCCGCCGGCACGTCGTCGGGGACCGGCAGGATCACCTCGCCGGCGTCGGTCGGCACCTGCACGAACGACCGCACGACGTTGTCGTACGCGAGGGTCTTCCCGGCGTTCTCCCCCGACGGGATCTCGGTGACGATCCCGCTGTGGAGCAACGCGACCAGCAGCTCGGCGCCTTCGGGCGCCCCGGTGACCTCGACCCCGACCACCAGCTCCCCGCCCTCGGCGGCATCGGGCAGCAGGTGGATCGACACCGGCGATGGCTCGGACAGGAACCGAGCGATCGCCGGAGCCCGCGCGGAGTCGTTGCCGCCGACGAAGTCCTCCTGCCCGTTGGCCACCATCTGCGGGGTGTACCGGCTCGTGCGGAGCGCGTCGACGTACGCGAACTGGCGCTCGCTCGCGGCGGCGGTGGAGTACGGGTCGCGCCAGCCGAGGTTGTTCCAGTAGTCCACGTGCCACGCGAGCGCGAACTCGCGGGTGCCGCCGTCCCGCTGCCGCGCGGCGATCGCGTTCAGATCGTCGTCGGCCGGGGGGCAGCTCGAACACGACTGGGAGGTGAACAGCTCGAGCGCCACGAACGAGTGCTCGTTCGGGATCGAGGTCGAACCACACGCGGCCAACACGACGAGGAGGGACATCGCCGCTGGTCGCCCGGCGCCGCGGTTCGTTACGGCCGGGCGCACCGAATCAGTTCTCGACGCCGAGCAGCGGCACGTAGTCGAACCCGATCGTCATCCCGGCGCGGGGGATCGCGCGGCCGTGGAACACGACCACGTTGTCCCCCGGCTCGTACGTCCACCCGTCCACCTCGCGCTCGGGGATCACCACGTCGTCGACCCGCACCGACAGCGTGTCGGTCTTCGGCACCCGCGCGAGCGGGAACGTGTCCTGCAACCCCGCCGCCTCGAACCCGACCCGGGTGAGCAGCTCCACGTAGTCGTCGGCGCAGATCGACTCGCGCCAGCCCGAGGTCTGTTCGATCGCGGCCAGGTACCGCCCGCCCGCCGCCGCCGCCGAGGTGCCCGAGGCGCACCCGTCGGGCAGGTCGCCGACCACCCCGTGCACCGCCGCGCCTTCGTCGCCCGCCCGGTCGGCCAGCGCCGCCAGGAACCCGTCGACCGTCGACGCCGACTGATCGTCCTCGTCGCTGAAGAACACCACGTTCAGCCGCGCGTCGGGCCGGAGGAACCCCGCGTTGCGCCCGTCGAGCGCGAGCTCGGCCGCGGAGAACCCCTGCTCCACCCGGTCGCCGGTCGTGCCGACCACCAGCGCCGCCGCCGCGACGGCGTCGAGGTCGGCGGTCTCCGGGTCGATCACGCCGCCCCGCAGCCACCCGGCCTGCGCCAGATCGGTGGTGACCACACCGAGGTGCCAGTCGGCCTCGGTCCCCTGCACCGCGTCGACGAACGCGGCGAAGTTCGACGCGAGCCGCTGCTGCTCCTCCGCCATCGACGCCGAGTCGTCGACCACGAACAGCACGTCGGCCTTGGCGTCGTCGTCGACCTGGACGTACACCTCGCCCTCGGGTTGCTCCAACAGGTCGTACTCCTGGCACCCCGCCAACAGCGCTGCCGCGACCACGAACCGCATGGCTTCCCCCGGAGGCGCCCAGTGTACACCCCCTCGGGGTACACTGCGCCGCATGTCGATCCTCCCGATCCTCGCCGCGTGCTCGCGCGATCCGGCGGCGCCGGCGCCCGAAGCGCCCCCCGAGCCGGAGTTCACCCTCCGGGTCGACCCGGCTGAGCTCGAGGTGGTCACCGGGCCCGCGGGCGCCGCGCCCGTCGCGTTCACCGCGACCGCCACCTACGAAGACGGCTCGGAGCAGGTGCTCGAGCTGGTCGAGTGGTCGCTGTCGAACCGGAGCGCCGGCGCGATCGACGACGCCGGGTGGTTCACCCCGTCGACCACCAACGGCGGCGTGACCTGGGTGAGCGCGCGGCTCGCGGGTCAAGAGGCCCAGGCCACCGTGCAGGTGGTGTACCTCGAGACCCAGAACCCGTCCGGGGTCGACGAGGCGCTGTTCGACGCGCCCGCCGCGCCGGTGAGCGGCCGGTGGCGGTACCCCGAGGACGGGGTGAACCTGCCGCGGAACACGCCGTCGATCGACTTCCAGTGGGACCCGACCGGGGTGGTCGCGACCCGGCTCACCCTCCGGTCCGAGCTGTCCGAGCTGGTGGTGTACACCCCAGGGGCGAACTGGGTCGCCGACGCGGTCACCTGGAGCCGGATCGCCGCGACCAACGCGGGCGGGCAGGTCGAGGTCACGCTCGAGCAGGCCACCGGGGCGGAGGTGTGGGCCGAGCCGCCGATCCACGTGAACGTGAACCGGATGGACGCGACCGGCGCGGTCATGTACTGGAGCACCTCGGTCCAGGGGTTCGTGCAGATCCCGTTCGGCGGCACGGCCGAGACGTTCCTCACCTCGGCCGACACCGGGCACGGGTGCCAAGGGTGCCACGCGGTGAGCTCGACCGGCCTGATCGCGTACACCTACGACGGCGACAACGGCGCGCTCGCGCTGAAGAACCTGTCGGACAAGGCCGACGTGAACCCGAACGCCGGCGTGGGCAACTTCAAGACGTTCTCCCCCGACGGGCGGTTCCTGCTCGCGACCGAGCGCGGGAACCTGCGCCTGCTCGACGGCGCGACCGGGGCGTTCCTCGGCGACGCGCGGACGAACCACGACGCGACCCAGCCCGACTGGTCTCCCGACGGGGCGCTGATCGCGGTGGCGCTGGGGCCGAACCTCCCCGACGACCTGTTCATGGGCGGACCGGCCGACCCGAACTACGCCCCCACCGACATCGCGCTGATCGACGTGCTCGGCGACGGCGTGTTCTCCGAGCCGCGGGTGATCGTGGACGTGACCCCGCCGTGGCGCGCGTACTACCCCGCGTGGTCACCCGACGGGAACTGGCTCGCGTACAACCTGTCGACCGGGGACTCGTACTCCGACGCCGACGCCGAGCTGTGGGTGATCGACCGCCAGGCCCTCCGCCCGCCGGTGCGGCTGGACCTCGCCAACCAGCCCATCTCCCAGTCGAACTCGTGGCCCCGGTGGGGCCCGCTGCCCGACGACGAGGTCCTGTGGGTGGCGTTCAGCTCGATCCGCCCGTACGGCTCGGTGGTGAGCGGCATCCCCCAGATCTGGGTCGCGGGCTTCGACCCCGCGAAGGCCGAGGCGGGCCTCGACCCGACCTGGCCGGCGTTCTGGATGCCGGGCCAGGACCCGGGCACCGCGAACCACATCCCGCTGTGGATCCCGTGATGTGGGTGGCGGCCTGGCTCGGGTGCGGCGACCCCTCCGGGGGCGGCGGGATCTCGGCCGCGTCGTACGGGCTCGCCCCCGGGTTGGAGCTCGTGTTCGCCCCGACCGACGCCCCCGACGGGCCGGCGCGCACGCTGCGCGGGGCGGACGGGCAGTGGGAGCTGCGCGACGGCGAGTCGTGGGACGACGGGTCGGTGGTCGGGGTGTACGAGGTGTCGACCGCCGACGGCCTGCGGGTGGACGACACCCTGCTGCTGCCCCCGTACTTTCGGGTGGGCACCACCGAGGGCGGGGTCACGGTCACCGAGGTCGGCCCGATCGAGGTGTACTACGGGACGTTCGATCCCGCGGTGAGGGTGGAGGTCGACGCCGGGGCGTGGGCCGGTCCGCAGGTGTTCGCGCAGGGGTTCGGACCGGCGCGGCTCACCCTCGACGGCACGACCTGGGACCTGGTCACGTACGACCACCTGCCGGAGTGACCGCCGACCGGTCGCGCGCGGCCCACGCCCCGACGAGCAGCCACCCGAGCGTCTCCGGGGCCGCGGTCGCCGCCGCCACCACCCGCACCGCGTGGTCCGAGCCGAGCGGGAGCCGGTTCACCCACGCGCCCCGCTGCAGGTCGATCGCGGTCGACAGCGCGAGCAGCCCCACCCCGGCCAGCAGCCAGCGGCGCGCCGCGCCGGGGAACGTCGACCCACGCCCGATCGTGACCACCGCGAAC
>JBEBJC010001362.1:0-1979 GCA_040080105.1 Myxococcota bacterium | reverse complement strand
GTGCACGTCGCGGGTGCGGTTCGACGCGGAGGGCCTGTGGGTGGTCGAGGTCGGCCCGCTCGACCGCGACAGCGGGGTCGCGCTGTTCGTGGAGCGGGCCCGCGCGGCCTCGGTCCACGCGCGGCTCGACGACCTCGTCACGATCGGGGAGGTCGTCGACCGCGCCGAAGGGATCCCGCTGGCGATCGAGCTCGCCGCCGCCCGAACCGGGACGATGGGCCTGGCCGACCTGCGCGACCGGCTGACCGGCGACCTGGCGGCGCTCGTGGACCACGCGGTCCGCTCGCTCCCCGACGAGGGTCGGATCGCGCTCGCCGCGCTGGCGCCGCTCCGCGACGGGTTCACCCTCGACGACGCCGAGGCGATCGTCGGGCCGGCCGCGCTCGACCTGGTGCAGCTGCTGCAGGACCACTGTCTGGTGCGGCGGGTCGACCGGACCGGCCACACCGCCCGGTTCACCACGTGGGACGCGGTGCGCGACCTGCTGCGCGGCACGCCGCCCGCCCCGGAGGCGGTGCGGCGCCGGTGCGCGCGGCTCGGGCGGTGGGCCGACGCGCTCGATCGGTTGGAGGCCGATCGCGACGAGGTCGACGCGCTGTCGACCCAGCTCGGCGACGTGACCCGCGCGGTGGCCGACGCGGTCGCGAACGGTGACCCCGCCGGGGCGGCGCGGTGCGCGGCGGTGGTCGGGTGGATGGCGAACGAGCGCGGGCCGGCCCGGGCTGGGCTCGAGGTGGTGGACGCCGCCCTCGCCGCCGGGCCGGGCGGGCGGTCGCTGGCGCTGCTCGGGCTGCAGCGGGTCGCGCTGCTCACCACCCTCGGCCGGTGGGAGGTGGCCCTCGAGGAGGCCCCGCGCGCCGCCGCCCACGCCGCGCGGGCCGACGCGCCCGACCTCGAGGGGCGGATCTGGCTGTTCGCGGCCGAGCTCGGGCTGCGCGCCGGCGACCCGGAGGCGGCGCGCGCTGCGGCGGAGCGCGCCGCAGCCGCTGGGCGGCGGTCCGGCCGGGCCGACGGATGGGTGGAGTGCTGCGAGGCCGTGGGCGCCCGGTGCGCCGGCGACCGGGTCGAGGAGGAGCAGCGCCTGCGCAAGGCGATCGCCCGCGCGATCGACTCCGGCGGGCGAGCCGTGTTGCTGCGGGCCCAGGTGCTGCTCGCCGCGTGTGCCCGCGACGACGGCAGGGCCGCCGAGGCCGCCCGCCTGTACGAGGACGCGCTCGGGCGTGCGGCCAGCGCCCCTTCGCGGCGAATCGAGGCCGTGGTGACCGTCCAGCTCGCGTTCCTGCAGTCGGGGCTCGGCGACTGGACCGCGGCGCACGGGTGGGCCGAGCGGGCGAGCCGGCTCGGCCGCGCGCTCGGCGCGGTCGACGTCGAGGCGCTGGGGCTGTCGATGCGGGCGAGCGCCGAGCGGTGGCTCGGGCGGCTCGACCAGGCCGAGCGGACCCTCGACCAGGCCGAGCTGCTCCTGGGAGAAGGGCCCGCGTTCGCCGAGCCCGCTGCCCTCGTGTCGGTCGTCCGCGGGCACGTCGCGCGCGAGCGCGGGGATGGACCGGCCGCGGTCGGCCACGCCGAGCGGGCCGAGGCCGGGTACGCGCAGTGCGGGCACCGCGGCGGGGTGGAGCTCGCCCGGGTCGACCAGGCCCTCGGCTGGCTCTCCGCGGGGCAGCTCGGGCGGGCCCGAGCGGTGGCGCGCCCCGCGGGGTGGGGCCGGGGCATGGCCGCGACACACCTCGCCGCGGAGGCGCTGTTGGCCGAGGGCCCGGTCGACCTCGAGCCGTTGCGGGCCGAGCTGCGCCGGAGCGACCGGATCCCGCCCGACGACGACGCGGAGCTGGTCGGGTCGGTGTTGGGTCGGTGGGCGGGCCGGTGGTGGCACGCCCACCGCGCGGTTTAGGGGCCCGGAGGAGCGCGGCTTGGAGGCCGTGGCGCGTAGGCCGCGCAGCGGCCACGCCGCGGGCTCCTCCCCTGCCTCTGTCCGTGCC
>JBEBJC010001361.1:0-1981 GCA_040080105.1 Myxococcota bacterium | reverse complement strand
TTCGGTCCCGGCGCGGGCTACGGCACGGGCGCACGGGCGGTGGTGGCGCACGTGGACGACGCGGCGCAGCTCGTCGCGACCAAGGGGGACGAGGCAGCCCAAGGGCTGCAGCAACTCGCCTCACGTGGGGGTGGCAGCGTCGGGGCGCGGAACCTGGGCGAAGCCGTCGCCTCTGAGATGGGCGAGAACGCGGGTCAGTTCGGGAAGTGCGTGGAATGCGCCAGTGCTGCGCAGCAGCACTTGTCCGATGCGGGGCTGTCTGGAACTCGCGTGCGGATCGAGTCGAAGGGACCCATCGGCCTTGAAGGGCCCGACGGCACCTGGACCCGGGTCGAGAACAACGGAGTCCACGAGTACGTCGAGTCTGGCGGCGTGGTCTACGACAACTTCAACCCCACGGGCATCCCGGCGGATCAGTACAACTTGGCGACCTCAGGGGCCCACACGGTCACGGCGACGGAGTTCTGATGCCCACGGTCTATGATGCCTTCGATCTGGTTCGGGCACAGCCGTGGGCTTACCTGCATGAAAGCACGCTGCTTCACCTCAGCACCTTCTGGTTCACCTACCAAGGCGTGATGCGCCTTCACGGCGTCCCGCTCGACACAGGCTCGCCCAACTTCAGGCACTTCGACATGTGGTTGGCGGCGAGGCGTGGCGACGGCCTCAACAACGGAGGATGGCAGCACCTTCTGGTACGGGATGCTCCTGGAGCCGACGGCTTCGCGCGGTTCTACGAGGAGCTTGACACCTTCCGACAGCGTCGCCTGACGACGATCGCGCGGGCGAACCTTCCGGTACCGCGCCGCTGGCCGAACTACGTGTCCAGGCTCATCGGTGGGGTGATGTCGGACGTGCCGACCCTGACGGAGGTAACGAAGGTCGAATTGCGCACGTACCCACCGGACGAGGCATTCTTCCTGATCGCCATCCGTTCGGATGGCGTCGAGACAGAGCACTGGTGCTGGACAAGGGATCGTGCGGTGGCCCTCGCTGATAAGGAACTGTCAGTGAGCCCGACGGAGTGGCTTGACGTGTCGGCGTCAGCCCCCTGACCAGCGCGACGACGCCGTTGTCAACGCGGTTTCGGTGCGACCTCCTCGCCGGTCGCCGGGCCCCGGACTTTCGTAGTCGAGCGGTTCTGGCGCGGTCACCCCACCGAGCTGCCGAACCGCGGCCTGCACACCGCGCTTGAGCGCCGCCATCGACTCCGACAGACAGACCGTCGCCCACGACCAGTTCGAGTACGGCAGCACCACGTGGCAGAGCATGTGGACGAACGCCACGCCGGCGATGGTCACGCCGAGCTCCGTGCCCCACGTGAAGTCGGTCTGCAGCGCTTCGCCAGGCCGGTGGTCCTGCGGGAACCGCACTTCCTTGTCCGGCCCGTGAACGGTCAGCCACGTCCGCACCCGCCGCTGCAGCGTCCGGA
The DNA here is from genome assembly GCA_040080105.1 of Myxococcota bacterium. GTDB lineage: Bacteria > Myxococcota_A > UBA796 > UBA796 > JACKER01. The sequence goes on along the minus strand of JBEBJC010001361.1, from coordinate 549 downwards.
GGTGCTGCGGCCCGTACTCCCCGGGCCGCCTCTCCATCAGGTCCTCCAGCAACGTCGTCGCCTCCAGCTCCGGCGCTGCCGACAGCTTCGCCTCGATTTCCGGCCAGTCCGCCGCGAACGGGTCCGCCCGCGTCTTCCACGTCCTCACCTTCGGCTCGTCCGACGGGACGCACCCAACGTCACGGTGCTTGCGCGCCGTCTTCCTGTCCATGCCGGCCTTCATCGCTGCGAGGCCGCTTTTTCCGTGCTTACTGAGCTCGCTCATGAGCTTCCTCACCTGCGCGTCCGTCACCACCGCGGCGACCTCCGCCGCCACGGCTATCCGGCCGCGTTCAGATGGGGAGTTCTAGTTGTCGTGGATGGGGAGAAGTAGTTGTCGCTCAGCAGGATACACCACCGGGCGGCCGGGTCGATCCGCTTGACGACCTGATCATCCCAGGTGATCGGGAGGGGCAGGAGGTGCTCGATGGCCACGCCGTACCCCCGGGAGCTGCGTGAACGCGTGGTGGAAGCGTACAACAACGGCGAGGGCACGTACGAGGAGCTGGC
>JBEBJC010001360.1:0-1985 GCA_040080105.1 Myxococcota bacterium | reverse complement strand
CCACCGGTGTCGACCCACCAACCCGTGTCGGTGTCGGCGTCGCTGTCGACGTCGGTGTCGGCATCAGCGTCGGCGTCCGTGTCGGAGTCGACGTCAGTGTCCGCGTCGGACGAGTCGCTCGGCGTCGAAGACCCGGTGAGGGTGTCCTTCGCGCTGAAAGACGTTCCGCCGCAGGCGGCCATGAACATCACCAACCATGCGTTGCGAGGAATCATCGTCGTTGCTCCTTCCGCCTCTGGGATTGCTCGGGATCCCCAGAACGACCGGCAAGTTAGTCGGTCCAAAATCCAACCGCTACGACATTTCGTGGCACCCCCCGATCCTTGGTTTGGGTACGTTCTTTATAAAGGTAAAAACAACAATGTCAGACGACAACAAAATCGAAGTACCCAAGAACCTCGCCCCGAGGCCGGTCGGCGCCTACCCCCACGCGAGGCGCGTCGGGGACTTGCTGTTCGTGTCGGGGATGGGCCCGCGGCGGCCAGAGACCGACGAGATCCCCGGCGGCCCGATCCGCGATCCGCACGGGTACCCGCTCCCGTACGACATCGAGGCGCAGACCCGGTCGGTGATCGCGAACGTCCGCGCGGTGCTCGAGGCGGCGGGTTCTCGGCTGGAGGACGTGGTCGACGTGACCGTGTTCCTGGTCGACATGGACCGCGACTTCAAGACGTTCAACCGCGTGTACGGCGAGTACTTCGCAGCGATCGGCCCGACCCGCACGACGGTGGCGGTCACCGCGCTGCCCACCCCGATCGGGGTGGAGTTGAAGTGCATCGCGCACCTGGGGCCCCGATGAAGATCGTCGACATCTCCCCCACCCTGTCGCCGGCGGTGGCGGTGTGGCCCGGAGACGTTGCGTTCTCCCGCACGGTGGCGCTGTCGATCGCGGACGGGGCGAACATCGACCTGTCCTCGATCACGACCACCGTGCACGTGGGCGCCCACGCGGACGCACCCAGCCACTACGTCCGCGGCGGCGCGACCATCGACCGACGCCCGCTCGATCGGTACTACGGGCCGTGTGAGGTCGTGTGGGTCGACGTGGCGCCCGGCGAGAGGATCGGCCCGCGTCACCTGACCGCCCCGCTGCGCGCTCCACGGGTGCTGTTCCGCACCGGGACCTTCCCGGACCCGAACCGGTTCGACGAATCGTTCGCGGCCCTGTCTCCCGAGCTCGTCGACGCGCTGGCGGCCCAGGGGTGCGTGCTGGTCGGCATCGACACCCCGTCGATCGACCTGTGCCACGACCGGGTGCTGCTCACCCACACCGCGGTCGCGCGGCACGACCTGGCGGTGCTGGAGGGGGTGGTGCTCGACCACGTACCGGCCGGCGTGTACACCCTGATCGCGCTCCCGCTGAAGCTGGCCGGGGCCGACGCGTCTCCGGTGCGCGCCGCCCTGGTGTGTTAAACGGGCGCCCACGGAGGGTGCTGATGGCGTCGATCGACGGGCCGAGCGCGGTCGCCGGTCGCCGACCCGGTTCGGGGGCCTACCCGACCTCCCCGCTGGGCGAGCAGGTCGACGGGATCCCCACCGGGCGCGACGTCGAGTGGGAGCCGCTCGTCGACTACCGGCGCAACGGCGTGTCCGAGACCACGATCCACGGCGCGGTGGCGTGGGCGTCGGGCGGCAAGGTGGTGCACAGCTTCGGCGGCAACGTGTTGTGCTACGGCCGCTCGATGATGAAGCCGCTCACGCTGAAGGTGTTCACCGACGAGCTGCGGGACTGCACCTGGGAGCAGAAGGCGATCTCGCTCGCCAGCCACAACGGCGACACCGAGCACGTGCGCGCAGCACAGTCGCTGCTGTCCGAGTCCGAGTGGGGTCTGGTGCGCACCCCGCTCGACGTGCCGCTGGTCCAGTTCGGGCGTCAGGTTCGCAGGCCTCGCCGGTGGTACCACACCTGCAGCGGCGAACACGCAGCCATCTTGCGAGGGTGCAAGGAGAAGGGGTGGGAACGGGTCGGGTACACCCTCCCCTCC
>JBEBJC010001359.1:0-1986 GCA_040080105.1 Myxococcota bacterium | reverse complement strand
CAGGTCGCGTTCCCGAACTGGCCGAACGGGACGGCCGACTGCTTCGTGTGCCACGGGGACGCTCCGAACGGCGACGTGGAGAACCGCCCGGAGGCGGGCGCGTGCCTCGGGTGCCACTCCGACACCGACGTGCGCGGCGGGACCAACCACCTCGGCGGACCCGCCCCCGACGACACCCAGTGCGCGCTGTGCCACACGCCCGAGCTGCTGCTCGCCGCGCACGAGGATCCGCGCGCCGCGGTCGACCCGGGCCTCACGGTGTCGATCGTCGCGGTGCGGGGCGGCTCGGGCCCGAACGGCGCGCTCCAACCGGGCGACGAGCTGACCGTCGAGTACACCGCGGTGTACGACGACGGCACCCCGCTCGACTTCGTCGCCACCCCGGCCGCCCTGTCGGAGGTGGTGCTGGCCGGCCCGTCGACCCACTTCCAGCAGGCGCTGGTGTCGGCGTTCGGCGCGGTCCCGGCGGCGTCGGTGTACGACCCGGTCGCGGGCACGTTCAGCTTCCCTCTCGGGGCGGTCCCGAGCGTGTACCCGGCCCAGCCCAACGACACGGCGGACCTCGGGGTCGAGCACGGCGACTGGGTCGGGCTGCCGCTCGCGCCGGGCACCTACCGGCTCGGGATGTCGATCGCGCGGTCGGTCACCGACGGGGTGACCACCTGGCGGGTCCCGGCGAGCGCGTGGACCGACGTGCTGCTCGGCGACGCCACCACGCTCGAGCCGCGGGCGGTGATCGACGAGGACGCGTGCCTGTCGTGCCACCAGCGGGTCCAGTTCCACGGCGACAACCGCGAAGGGGTCGGCCTGTGCCTGACCTGCCACGTCGACGGCGCCGAAGACCGGTACTCGACCACCGACCCGACCACCACCCCCGGGGTGACGATCGCGCTGCAGGCCCTGCTGCACCGGATCCACGCCGGGTCCGAGCTGACCCTGCCGTACACGGTGAACGGGTTCGGGTCGCCGTACACCGCCCACACCTACGAGTGGCTGACGTTCCCCCGACGCGACGGCGGCGTCGCCGACTGCGCGGCGTGCCACGGCGGCTCCGACAGCTGGCTCGCGCCGTCGGCCCGGGTGTGCACCTCGTGCCACGACTCCGTCGAGGCGGCCGCCCACGCCGCGATCAACACCGACCCGGTGTTCGGCGAGACCTGTGACCTGTGCCACGCGACCGGCGCGTCGTACGCGGTCGACGCGGTGCACACCTGGGGCACGCCCCGATGATCCCCCTGCTCACGTTCGCCTGCGCGCCCGGAGGGCCCACGGCCACCGACGGGGAGCCCGTCGAGGCCGCCCTGCGCGACGGGGTGCTGGGAGGTCGGGTGGTCGACCTCGACGGCGCTCCGATCGCCGGGGCCACCGTGGTGACCGACCCGCGCGGGTACGAGGCCGCGACCGGCGCCGACGGTTCGTTCACCGTCGACCACCTGCTGGCCGGCACGTACGTCGTGGTGGTCGCCGCCGAAGGGTTCGCGCCGACCGACACCGACCCGGTCACCGTGGTCGCGGGGGAGGTCTCCACGGTGGAGGTCGCGCTCGCCGCCGCCGCGCCGCCGGAGCCGACGCTGCAGGTCGAGGTCACCGGACCCGACGGGGCGCCGCTCGCGGGCGCGACGGTCGAGGCGGCGGGGGCCTCCGGCCAGACCGACGCGCTCGGGGTCGTCACCCTGAACCCGGGGGCCGGGGCGGTCGACGTGGTCGTGTCGTACAGCGGCACGTGGACCCGCACCGTGCGCGGGGTCGAGCTCCCGGCCGCCGGCGGGGCGCAGCTCGCGCTCACGCTGTCCGCCCGCGCCCCGGCCGACGCGGTGGTCGCAGGGAACGGCCTGTGTGTGTTGTGCCACCTCGAGCACGACGCCGCCACCCGGCACGCCCGCGCGGTGGTCCTCGCCCCCGACGAGCCGCTGGTCGCGTTCGTCGAGGGGTGGACCGTCGACCTCGGCGACGGGGCCTCGGCTCGGATGGCCGCCGGGCCGTCGG
>JBEBJC010001358.1:0-1988 GCA_040080105.1 Myxococcota bacterium | reverse complement strand
CCGCGGGCGCCGCGGCGACCGCGGTCACCTCGAGCGCCACCACCGCCGCGAGGGCCCGCCCGAGCTCGGTCGCCGACTCGGCCTCGACCGCGGCGAGCCTCGCGGCCTCGAGGTGCAGCTCCGTCTCGGCCGACTCGAACCGGGCGGCCGCCGCCTCCACCGCCGACATCGCCCGGCGCACCCGGTCGGCGATCGACCCCCGGATCGCGCGCTCGACCCGCTCGGTGAGCTCGTGCGCCGCGCCCACCAACCGCTCGGCCGACGCCGGATCGCGGGTGACCGCAACGTCGGTCGCGATCGCCTCGGCCTGCTGCAGCCACGGCCCGGCGTCGAGCGTCGGCGCCGAACCGAGCCACCCGCGGACCTGGTCCGCTGCGGCGAGCGCCGCGTCCCGGTGGGAGGACAGCGCCCCTTCCAGATCGGCGTGGCGGGCCGACGCGAGCGAGGCCTCCGCCTGCTCGGCCGCCGCGACCGCCCGCCGCGACGCGGCCAGCACCCGGTCGAGCTCGGTCGCCGTAGCGGCCTCCTCGTGCGCGCGCTGGGCGAGCAGGATCGGGCCGTCGGCGACCATCGGGTGGCTGTCGACCGCGCGGCGCGCGCGCTCACACGCCTCGGCCGCCGCCGCCACCGCCTCGTCGCGCTCGGCCATCGCCCGGGCGACCGCGTCGACCAACTCCGCCGCGGCGGTGTCGGCGCGCTCGGCCAGCGCCCGCGCCAGGTCGGGATCGGTCGCGCCATCGGCCGCGGTCACCTGCTCGAGCACGGCCAGCAGCATCTCCGCCACCGGGATCAGGTCGCCGGCGCCCACCGCGGTCTGCTCGGCCCGCTTCGCGGCGTCGACCGCCCGCTCGCGCGCCCGCTCCACCGCCCGGTCGCGCTCGAGCAGCCCGAACACCTCGGCCGCGAGCTGCTCCGCCCGCGCGGCCTGGTCACCCGCGATCTTCGGATCGTCGGTGGCCGCGGCCGCCTCCGCCGCCGCGCGCGCCTGATCGACCCGCATCACCAGGTCCGGCCGACCCGCGGCGTCGGCCATCGACTGCGCCACCGCCCGATCGGCCCGCCCGCGCGCTTCGGCCACCCGCTGCTCTCGGGCGTGGTTCCACCCGGTCCACGCGACCTGCCACTCGTCGAGCGCCCGCTCGAGCGCCGCGAGCGCCCCCTCCGCCTCCGGGAGGTCCGCCGCCGCCTCGACCGCGTCGCGCGCCGCCCCGACCCGCTCCGCCTCGGTCGCGAGCTCGGCCGGCGGAGGCTCCGGCAGCCCGCGCGCCGCCACCCGCTCCGCGCCCTCGGAGCGCTTGCGCGACAGCTCGGTCTCGCGGATGGCGCGCCGATCCACGGCCAGCTGCACCGCGGCGAGCGCGGTCTCGGCTTGCTCGGCCGCGGTGGACGCGGCCCCGAGCTCGGTGGCGCGCTCACACTCGGCCGCCGCGGTGCGCGCCGCCTCCACGTGGCGCACGTCCGGCGTGTCGATCTGGTCGAGCAGGTCGAACGCCCGCTTGGCCGCCCGGCGGGCTCGCTCGCGCTCGGTTCCCAGCGCGCGCTCCCGAGCGGCTCGCTCGAGCGCGACCGCCTCGGCGCGCTCGGTCGCCCGCTCCGCGCGGTCCGCCGACGCAGCGGCCGCGACCGGATCGGCCGACTCGGACCCCTCCGCCACCACCATCCGCGCCTCGGCCAGCCCCGGGGTGTCGTCCGGGAGCTCGGCGAGCCGGGCGGCACACGCGCCGAGCCGCTCCCGCTGGCGCACGAGCTCCTCGGCCCGCGCCAGGCGCTCCGCCGCCGACGCCTGGACCCCCGCCAGCGCGCCGCGCGCCCGCTCGACCGCCGCCTCGATCTCACTCGGGTCGGCGTCGGGACCGACCCCGTCGAGCAACGCCCGGACCGGCTCCAGCTCCTGGTCCGACCCCAACCGGCCCGCGAGCGCCCCGACCGCCGCCGCGACCTCGGCCTTCGCGGAGGCCGCCGCCTCGCGCCGGTGCTGCGCCTCGACC
>JBEBJC010000264.1:0-9557 GCA_040080105.1 Myxococcota bacterium | reverse complement strand
GGGGTGGTGAACCTCGACGGCGAGACCCAATGGATCTCCACCCCGTCGGTGCGGATCCCCCACCCGATCCTGCTCGGCGACCTCGACGACTGGCGGTCGCTGCTGGCTGAGCTCGGGATCGCCCAAGGAACCGCGCAGCTGTTCCGCGAGACCTTCCTCAAGCCACCCGAGCCGAAGAACTCGTCGATCGGCGAGTTCTCCGGCGGGTCGTTCGACCTGTTGGCCCAGGTGAACAACGAGGCGCGCAAGCAGGGGTACCGGGTGTCGGGCGGCTGCGCGGTGTGCCGGGTGTGGGAGGGCGGCCAGCTGGTCGAGGCCCGGTACTACATCGGCGACGGAGACCCGATGTACGAGACCACCACCGGCGACCTGTCGTGGGTCGACCACCGGCAGCGGGGGTTGATGCTCGCAGACGTGGGACCGGTCGCGTTCTCGGAGGGGATGCGGATGGCCTCCGGCCTGTTCGCCAAGCGGAAGATCGAGGAGAAGCAGGAGGGCGAAGATGTCTGAGGTCGTCCAGCAGCTCGAAGCCGGCGGACTGGTTCCGGTCGACGCCACCGTGCCCTCCGACCTGCCGACCGACACGGTCGACGCCCGGGTGTACACGAACCCCGGCATCCCGGACCGCGTGGTGGTGCGGATCGTGCCGGACGCCATCGCGCGCGGCATCGACACCGAGATGGGCCTGTTCGGGTTCCAGATGACCGGGCACCACGACGACATCGCCCGGCAGCGGCGGCGCACGCTCGGGTTCCCGGGCTCGGCGCTGGTGGCCGATCCGGAGCGGGCCCGGTTCGCGCTCGACGTGATGAAGGAGTTCCGCAAGCAAGCGAAGCGGATCAACAGCAAGCCGGGGCACGCCCGCGACGGGTTCGACGAGATCGCCGAGCGGCTGTCGCGGCAGGTGCCGCACTTCCTCCCGTCGTACTGGGAGGAGGTCGGGCGCGCGTTCGCCTCTGCAGCGAACTTCCAGTACGCCGCGCAGTCGTTCGACAAGGCGCGCACCGCCGAGCGGGAGTTCGGCCTGAAGGTCGACGAGGAGCTCCGCGGCGCAGCGTTCCTCGAGTTCGCCCTGCTCGGCGCGCTCACCGTGAAGTCCCTGCAGGCGTACGGCAAGGAGCTGCAGAAGGCCGTCGGCGGAGACTCGGCGTACGAGCGAATGTTCCAGCTCGCGATCCGACGCACCCTCGGGGGACTGCCCCCGTGGGCCAGCCTGCCGAAGGACCTGCGCAGCCTGATCAAGACCGCGAAGCGCGACGTCGACGTCGAAGACCAGCGGTTCTTGCGCGAGGTGCTCGGCGCGCCCTCGATCCAGCGGGCCCCGGGCAGCTTCTGGGAGGAGTACCGCGACGCCGCGATCGCGCTCGGCAAGGCCGATCCGGCGATCCGGTCGCGGCTCGTCGACCTGTTCCCGAACGGGGGCAAGACCCGGTACTCGTGGCGCAACGACGGCGACGACGGGTTCCAGGAGTCGTGGATGGAGCTGCTGCTCGCGTCGGGCGCGCTCGACGTGTTGTGGGACGCCGACGCCCCCGCCGACGCGCTGCCGAGCGGCGGCCGGTCGGCGTGGTTCAAGCGCCTGCAGGAGTGGTCGAGGGCCGGAGACGGCTGGGTGCTGCAGCTCGTGCGCAAGGCCGCGCCGGTGTTGAAGGCCGAGGGCACGCCGGTCGAGATCCGGACCGGTGACTGGTCGAGCCCGCTCGACCTCGACCTGCTGGACCTGCTGATCGAGCTCGGGCTGCCGTGGGTCGGCGAGGACAAGCACTACCGGGTCGAGCTCGCCAAGTGGGCGCAGTGGAGCCCGGCGCCCGAGCGCCACGGGTTCCCGGCCGAGCACCGGCCGCGCGATCCGGTGTTCGCCGCGAAGGACCCGAACGTGATCCCGCTGCTCGCGCCGGCGATCGACTCGGTGTTCGGCGACCAGCACTTCGAGGCGATCGCAGCCGGGATGTCGGCGCTGCAGGAGCTGCGCCGCGCGTGGCTCGACCGCCAGGTCGCCGACCTCACCGTCTCGGGGCTCGCCGCGACCCACGTGGCCCTCGGGCGCCTCGAGGCCGCCACCAGCCCCGCCACGTTCGCCGAGTTCCCCCACGCGGCCGAGGGGATGGCGGGCGTGTCGTTCGCCGGCGCGCTCCACCACACCCTCGTCACCGGCGTGCTCGACGAGCTCGGCTGGCCCGCGTTCGATCGGGTGGCGGAGGAGCTGCAGTTCGCGACCGACAACGACGTCCACGTCACCAAGCAGTGGCCGTACCTGATCGTGGCCAACGGGCGGAAGGCGTTCGTGCTGGGTCCGAAGGGGGTCGAGCTCGCGCACGACCTGAAGCTCGGCAAGGACACGACCCCGGACGTGACCGTGTACGTCGGCGGGCAGCTGTTCGTGTCGTGGAGCGGGTGGAGCGGAGGCAGCTACAAGGTCAGCGGGTACTGGAGCGGAAAGCCCGGCGACACGTTCGACGTGGAGCGGACCTGGCGCGCGGGCGCGTCGAACCCGTGGACCACCGCCGACGCGCTGGTGTTCGGCGACGGGCGGTTCGCGGTGGGCGACCGCACCTCGCCTCCGGCCGGGGGGAATCAGGTCCACGACCTCGACACCACCTGGACCTGGCACGAGCAGGCCTGGCACCGCCAAGATCGGGCCACCGGGAAGGTGCTCGACAAGGGCGGCCCGGCGTTCCTCGCCGACGTGGGCGGGGCCGGCGCGTACTACCGGATCCCGGACGCGCTGAAGGCGACGAGCCCTCTCCCCCACGACGACGGTCAGTACGGGTTCAAGGTCGTGCAGCCCGACGGCGCCGCCCGCGAGCCCGACGAGGACGACGACGAGGTCGAGGAGAACACCGAGGTCACCGCCGTCACCCTCCCTGGCGATCGGTACGTCGGCTCGTTCCGCCACGGCGGGTCGAGCTACACCCCGACGATGCTCGTCCGGTGGCCGGGCGGCGGGCTGCGCGCGGTGCGCCAGGAAGACCAGTACTGGCGCAACGCCCACAACCCGAACTTCTTCCTCGCCGATCCGGACCGCCCCGTGGCAGCGCTCGTGTCCGACGGCTCGCTCCGGATGCGCCACGGCTGGATGCCGTCGGGGGGCTACTGGCACTACATGGTGCCGCGCGACCTCGACGGGAGCCGCGCGTTGCGCGCGCTTTCCCGAGAAGCCGCTGCTGCCCTGCTCGAAGCCGCGGTGGCCGACGAGGCCGAGGATCACGCCCCCACCCGCGCGGCGGTGAAAGCGGCACTTCCGGCACTGTCCGACCCGACCCTGCTCGAAGGGGTGGTGGTCGTGGTGCGGGTCGCGGCCGACCTGCAGAAGCGGCTGAACGCGCTGCGCGAGCTGCGCAAGGGCGGCACGGTCGTCGCCAAGACCGGCGACGAGGTCGGCGACCGCACGATGATCGAGGTGCTCGCCAACCTCGGGCGGTACTGGGGCTACGACTCCTCGTCGATCACCGCCGAGATCCGCACCCTGGGCGACTACCTGGTCAAGGGCAATGTCGGAACCGACGTGTTGTGGTCGAACGCCGAACCGCACGAGTTCCTGGGACGGATCCGCGCGTTCGGGTGGATGCTCGCCCGGCCGGGGCTGCCCGAGGCGCACCGCGTGCTGCTGGTGAAGGTGCTCGCCCGGTGGGCCGACAGCGGCCTGGCCGACGACGTGGACCTCCGGCTCGGCCGGATGCGGATCGACAAGCTCGAGAAGTGGATCCCCACCAAGCTCGACGAGGGCGCGACCGTCCCACACGCCGCGTGGCGCCACTGGGAGGACCACACCCGGATGGTGGTGTGGGGCTGCGACGAGACCGACGAAGGCCCGTGGACGGTGAACTTCCTCGAGTGGGTCTCCGATCCGAGCCGGTTCGCCGACCGCCCGAGCACCACCGTCGTGTCCGAGCGGCGGATCTCCGTCCGCGGGGACCGCGCGTGGCTGTCGGCGCTGCTCGAGCAGTCCGGCGCACGCCCGGTCGACCCGTCGCAGGTGGGCCCGTTCGCGGAGGCCACCGGCCTCACCTCGGCCGAGGCCGGGGTGGTGCTCGCGCTGTTCCCACCCGAGATGGACAAGGAGACCCGCGAGGCGCTCGGCCTCAAGGCGGCCGAGGTCAAGGCCGCGACCGGCCAGATCTCGCTCACCCGTGATCAGAAGCTCGAGCTGCTCGCGGGCGCCGCGCCCGACGATCCGGCCGAGCTGTTCCGGGCCGAGGTCGTCGCCCGGCTCCAGGCGAAGTGGCTCGAGCTGTTCGGCAAGGCGATCCCCGTCCCGACCGAGCTCGTGACCCTGGCCGAGAAGGAGATGTGGGGCGGCGGGGCGAAGCTGAAGAAGTTCGCGAACCCCGCCGGGTGGACCGAGCTGCACAAGGACGAGATCTGGGGCTTCGACGAGGACGGAGACCTGGTGGTCCAAGGACGGACCTCGGACGACGAACAAGACGAGGAGAGCTCGGGCGGGGGCGGATTCTCCGGTTCGACCGGGGAGGAGGCGGCCCAGATCATCGGCTGGCTCGTGCCGAAGCTCCCGGCGCACGACGTGCTCGCGGCGAACGCCGGCATCGTGCACCAGAAGCTCCTGCAGCGGCTGAAGAACCGCAGCTTGTACATGGACGGGGGCACCTGGTACGTGTACGACGCGAAGGCGAAGAAGGCCGGGGAGGCCTGGTTCGCGGCGCTCGGTGGCGAGGTCGTCGTGCGCAAGGACGACGACGGAGACGTTCAGAACCAGCAGCGGCGCACCGGCGCCCTGGTGGCGAACCTGTCGGGCTACCGCCTGTCGGTGTCGTTCAACCCGGCCACCCTCGACCCGTCGTCGCGGGAGCTGCTCACCACGTTCGCCAAGGCGTCCGAGTCGGACCTCGGCGAGCTGTACGCGTACGAGCTGCTGCAGTCGAGTGACTTCGGCGCCCTGGTGAACCGGGTCACGTCGTCGCCGCTGCCCCCCGGGGCGTGGGAGCAGAACGCGGCCCTGTCCGCTCCGTCCACGGTCGCAGCGGTGGCGAAGAAGCACGGCCTGTCCCCCGAAGGGGCCCTGCTGTACCTGCAGACCCTGACGCTGCTCGATCCGACCAAGAAGAACGTGATCGCTTGGAACGGGTGGACGCCGAAGGTGTACACGGCGGCGGCGGCGGAGCTCGTCGCGGCGGGCCTCGTCCTGGAGGCGAAGCGCGCTCGCGCCGGCCGCGAGCACTTCCTGCCCGGCGGGTGGATCGAGGCGAAGGACATCTTGCCGTACGAGGAGTGGAAGCGCCCGCTGTACGGCTTCGCCAACGACAAGTTCCCGTTCGGCGATCCGGTGGCGCTGGCCCCGATCCATGTGCTGTTCGAGCGGGCGTGGGCGCGGTGCGCCGGCGGTGACGGTCCTCGGTTCCAGGAGGTGCGGCGGTGACGGTCGATCCGAACAAGATTCAGTCCCCTCCCCCCGAGGTCCGGCACGCGGAGGAGCTCGCGTTCCTCGCCGCGGCGGACACCGGGCCCCGTCCGCCGGGGTGGAAGCTCACCCCGAAGGCGGTGGTCACCTTCGTGTGTGGCTCTCGCGGCGAGACGCTGACCGCGGCCAAGCCCCCGAAGGGCGTGCCGAAGGAGATGGTGATCCCCGAGAAGTTCGTGGGCGATCGCGCACTGGTCGAGCGGTGCGTGGTCACCCTGGCCGGCGAGCGGGGTCTGCTGTTGGTCGGCGAGCCCGGCACCGCGAAGTCGATGTTGTCCGAGCTGCTGTCGGCGGCGGTGTGCGGGACCTCCCGCCTCACCGTCCAGGGCACCGCCGGCACCGCCGAGGAGCACTTCCGGTACGGGTGGAACTACGCGCTGCTGTTGGCGAAGGGACCGGCGCGCGAGACGCTGGTGCCGTCGCCGGTGCTGGCGGCGATGGAGCTCGGCGCGGTGGCGCGGGTCGAGGAGGTCACCCGGTGCCTGCCCGAGGTGCAGGACGCGCTGGTGTCGATCCTGTCCGACCGGCGCCTCGCGGTGCCGGAGCTCGGCGAGGAAGGGATGGCGTTCGCCACCCAGGGGTTCAACGTGATCGCGACCGCGAACCTCCGCGATCGGGGCGTGTCCGAGATGAGCGCCGCGCTGAAGCGCCGGTTCAACTTCGAGACCGTGCCCCCGATCCCCGGCCTCGAACAGGAGGTCGCGCTGGTGCAGCGCCAGGCAACCTCCGCGGTCGAGCGGGTCGGTGTGCCGCTCGCCGTGGACCAGCGGGTGCTCGAGGCGCTGGTGATCGCGTTCCGCGACCTGCGCAACGGGCGGTCGGTCGAAGGGTGGGCGGTGGAGAAGCCGTCGACCGTGATGAGCACCGCCGAAGCGGTGGGCGTGGCGACCTCGATGGGCCTGCAGGCCGCGTACTTCGACAGCACCGCCGCCGACGCGTGGCGGCTCGTGCCCGGCTACCTGCTCGGCGTCGTGCTCAAGGACGACCCCAAGGACCGTGGTCGGCTGCTCGCGTACTGGGACTCGGCGGTGAAGCGCCGGGCCGAGAAGGACGAGCTGTGGAAGCAGCTGCTGGGCCTGCGCGCGGTCCTCGAAGACTGACCCGGACCGCGCCCGACGTTCGAATGGACCGGGCGCGGATGCAGTAGACTGCAGACACCCTCGGAGGCTCCCGAACGCCATGTACGCCCTGCCCTCGCCCAAGCGCGCCCTCACCTGGCTCCTCGCCGCCACCCTCACCTGGACGTTCACCCCCGCCCCGTTCGCCGAAGCGAAGACGGTGAAGGGCGGCCACACCGACGGAAAGAAGGGAAAGAACGGGAAGAAGGGCAAGAACGGAAAGAAGAACGACAAGAACGACAAGAACGACAACGACGGGGTCGGGCCGTTCAAGAAGAAGGACTACCCGACCTCGGAGCGGATGAGGCCGCTGGTGTTGCCGAACGGGATGGGCGAGGTCGGCCTCGACCTCGGGTTCGGCCGCGCGTTCGGCACCACCGTCGCCGCCACCAACGTACACGTCGCGTACGGCATCCAGGACGTGTTCGAGCTCGGCGCCGGCACCGGGTTGCTGCTCGCGCCGGACGTGGACTGGAACCGGTCGCTCGCCCTCGACGCCCACTACCTCGCGTACGACACGAAGGAGTTCGACTTCGCCCCCGGCCTGTTGGTCCCGCTGTCCCTGGCCGACGGCGCGCCGTTCGGGGTCGTGGTCGACCTGCCGTGTCGATACGCGCTGTCCGACGGCCTGTTCCTGCGGTTCGGCCAGGGAGCCGTCCCGATCGGCCTCTCGCCCGACTTCTCGTTGGCGATCAGCGGCAACGGCGGGCTCGGCTACCAGATCGACAACCAGACCAACCTGTTCTTCGACACGTCGCTGGTCACCCTCACGCTGACCCCCGACGCCGGCATCACCGGCCTGTGGGACGTGCTGAACCTGTCCGGGGGCGTGCAGTACTCCCCTACCCGCGAGTGGGACGTGGGCGGGGCGCTCGCGGTGAGCAACGTGTTCGGCGTCGAAGACAGCTTCGGGTTCGGGTTGAACCTGTTCGGCCGGTACCGGTTCTGATCAGGGCGCGCCCGTGACCTCGAGCACGAACTTCATCTCGTCCTTGTTGCGCAGCGCGCCCGCCATCGCGGCAAACGGCGAGAACCCGAACTGACTCGCCGCGGCGGTGAACGAGCCCGCGGCGGTGAACCGGGCGGCGTCGGCGGTCACGTCGAGGGTGGTCGTCACCGGCACCGACTTCCCGTGGATCGTGAGGTCGCCGGTCACCTTGACCTTGCCCGTGGTGCCCTCACACTTGGTCGCCTTGTACGAGATCGTCGGGAACGCGCTCGCGTCGAGCTGGGAGGCCGACAGGAGGTTCGTCTTGATCGTCTCGAGCGAGCTCGCGCCGACCGCCCCATCCGCCGCCAACCCCGCCCGCTCCCGCATCCCGGGCGGATCGGGGACCAGCGCGGTGACCGGGAACGACAGGTCGACCTTACACGCGCCGGGGTTCGACAGGTCCCACACGACCTTGCCGGTGAAGCTGGTGGCGCGGATCGCGTGATCGTGCCCGAACCGGGACCCGATCGAGGTCGGGTCGTTGTACACGACCACGTACAGCCAGCTGTTCGCGGGTTGGAGGGTGTAGGTGACCGGAGCCGCAGGCGCCGGAGCGGCTGGCGCCTCCTGCGCCGCCGCCAGCATACAGACCATCGACCACAGGACCATCACGCCCTCCGCACGGAGCCTTAAACACCGCCGGCGTGCAGCAGCCATCCCGACGGAGAGACGATTCGTTGCGCCCCGGCGAACGACGGGGTCTTCCCACCGCGAGGCGACTCCGGTACAACCTGCCACCGGGGGCGGGATGGACGCGCGGACGGCCGAGGTCGAGCGGTTGGTGGATCGGCTCGCGTCCCTCGCCGACTCCGACGACGCGATCGCCCTGCACGCGCTCGCCCTCGAAGCGGAGGCCGTGGTCGACGCGCGCGCCTCGGACACGTTCAACGGCCTGGCCCTGGTGGACCCCACCCTGCTGACCGACCTCTCGGGCCGCGCGGACGAGGCCCTCGGTCGGGCCGCCGGCCTCGGGCACCCAGAGGCCGCCGCCGAGGTGGCGTGGCGGATCTACTGCGCCGGCCAGGAGGACCGTGCAGCCGAAGCGTTCGCGCTGCTGGGGCACGCGTCGGACCTCCCGAACGGCCAGTACCTGCTCGGCCTGTTCCGGTTCGCCGGGTTCGGCTGCCCCGTCGACCCAGGCGCGAGCGCGGCGCACCACCGGTCGGCCGCCGCCGCCGGGATGGCCGACGCGATGTTCGAGCTGTACGTGTACGCCTCCCGGGGGATCGGCGGCCCGATCGACGACCGGAGCGCGCTCGACTGGTGCACCCGCGCCGCCGAGGCCGGGAGCGCCCGAGCGATGGCGAACCTCGGTGGGTTCTACGCCACCGGACACCAGGTCCCGCGCGACGAGGTGCAGGCCCTGCGCTGGTACCAGCTCGCGGCGGAGAGCGGCCACGGACGCGCCGCCGCTACGGTCGGGGTGATGTTGGCCACCGGCCAGGGGACCGAGCCCGACGAGGACGCGGCGCGCGAGTGGTTCACCGCCGCAGGGGACCTCGGCTACGATCCGACCGCGCTGATGGTGCAGTGCGGCATCGACCCGGCGCGGTTCCTGGAGGGGTGAGGTGGAGCGCGCGGCGCGCGAGCTCGAGGCGGCGGTGCACTCGGTGCCGGGGGCGTCCCTCGCGGTGCGGGTCGGCGGTCGGGTGGCGCTGGAGGTGGCCGCCGGCGTGGCGGAGCTCGGCGGAGAGGAGGTCCACCCTGCGCTCCCGTTCGATCTCGCTTCACTGACCAAGCCGCTGGCCGCGGGCACGGTGCTCGGGGGCTGGGTCGACTCGGGCGCGGCCCACCTCGACGATCCCGTGTCACGCTGGGTCCCCGAGGCCCACCCCGAGCTGACCGTGGCCCACCTGCTGGGCCACACGGGCGGCTACCCGCCGTGGGCGCCGGTCCACCAGCCGCATGCCCCGCGGGACACGATCGTCGATCGGGCGATCCGGAGCGCCGACGCCGCCCCGGGGGGGCCCCCGCGGTACTCCGATCTCGGCTTCCTGACGCTGCTCCGGGTGATCGAGCGCCTCGGCGGAGC
>JBEBJC010001357.1:0-1991 GCA_040080105.1 Myxococcota bacterium | reverse complement strand
GGGCCGAGGCGGCCGAACCCGTAGTCCTCCCCCAGCTCGTGTGGATCGGACAGGCGCGCCGCCCGACCGCGCTCGTCGCGGACGTACATCCACTCCGCGCGCTCGGCTGGGCCGGGCAGCGCCGCGAGCGCCTCGAGCAGGGCGAGCTCACCCTCGAGCGACTTGCCGGGCAGCCCGGCGGCGACCGGGTTCGACACCTTCCGCTCCGGGAGCCGGCCGGCCGGGTGGTACGGCACGGTGCGCAGCACCTCCTGCTCGAACTGCTCGACCCCTCCGCCGCCGGCCTCGATCTTGCCGCGGGTGAGCGTGCACAGGGCGACCTTGAACCACCGCTCGCCGTCGAGCGCGGGCGGACGGGGGATCTCGAGCCACCCCGCCGCGCCGGCCACCGCCGCGATCGCGAGCGTGAGCGCCACCGACACCGGATCGATCATCGGTGGGCGGTATCGCCGACGGACGGCCCGCGCCACGATAGGCGGCGCTGCGATGACCCCGATCCAGATCGACGACCAGACCTCGGTGTTGGTGCTGACCGGCGCGGGGGTGTCCGCCGAGAGCGGCATCCCCACGTTCCGCGACGCCAACGGGCTGTGGGAGACCCACGCGGTGGAGGAGGTCGCCTCCCCGGGAGGGTTCGCCGCCGACCCGCGCCTGGTGTGGCGGTTCTACTCGGAGCGGCGCGCCAGCGCGGCGGGTTGCGCCCCGAACCCGGGCCACCACGCCTTGGTGTCGCTGGAGCAGCGCCTCGGCGATCGGTTCCTGCTCGCGACCCAGAACGTCGACGACCTGCACCGGCGCGCCGGCACCGAGCGGCTGGTCGAGATGCACGGGAACCTGTTCCTCACCCGGTGCTCCCGCTGCGATCGCCCGCCGTTCCACGACCCACACCAGCACGTCGAGCCCCCCGTGTGCGACGCGTGCGCGAAGCGGGGGCGGAGCGCGCTGCTCCGGCCGCACATCGTGTGGTTCGGCGAGATGCTCCAGCCGGCGAACCTGCGCCGGATCGCCGCGTTCATCGACCGCGCGCGCCGCGGACGGTTCGTGTTCCTCGCGGTGGGCACGTCGGGCTCGGTGTGGCCGGCCGCCGGCCTGGTCGACGACGCGCGGGCCGCCGGCGGCGAGACCTGGCTGGTCAACGCCGAGCCGCCCGAGAACGCGCACCGGTTTCACCAGTTCGTCCAAGGCCCGAGCGGACGGGTGCTGCCCGACCTGGTGGGCTGACGGCGCGCCTCACCGCCGCCGGACGTACACCGGGACGGGGACCGGGACCGGCTCCGGTTCGGGCTCCACCAGACCTCGGGCGACCCGATGGAGTTGTTCGAGCAGCGCCTTCGCGCGCTGGAGCCAGTCCGGGGAGCGAGCCATCCGTCCCTCCGTCCGATGATCCCATCGTAGAGGACCCCCGGCCGTGGCGCTACTGCCCGTCGAGGGATCGCAACCCGAGCGTTACCGGATCAGTGCGGCGTCGGGGGCGTGAACGCTCCGTACCCGCCACCGGTCACCGCGCCCCCGATCCCGCCGTTCACGAAGCCCGACTGCATCTCGTCCACGATCTCGGAGAACGGGCGACCGGCGATCGCCGCGTGCAGCCCGTACCGGATCGCGCCCACGACCGCGCCCGACGCCCCGCCGGCGATCGCGAGCTGCTCCGCCTGCCGCAGCACCTGCGCCGTCAGCTCCGCCTCGGCCGGCCCGAGCACCTTGTCGAGCATCCGGCCGACAGGGCCGGCGATCGCGATCTCGGCCCGGAGGAGCACGTTGCCCAGCGGCCCGTTCACGAACCCCCGCTTCATCCCCTCCCAGCCTTCGTCCCCGATCGTCGACCAGGTGACGCCCTCCGCCTCGGTGAGCGCCCGCTGCCCGGCGACGTCCGCGTTGGCGAGCGCCTCCTGCGCCTCGAGCAGCGCCTGGGTCACGGCGCGCATCGACCCCTCGAGCCCGGCGCCGAGCGCGGCCAGGCTCGACCAGGTGAGCGCCGCGGTGCCGTAGCT
>JBEBJC010001356.1:0-1994 GCA_040080105.1 Myxococcota bacterium | reverse complement strand
GTGCTGCGGTTCTGGCGGCCGCTCGTGGTGCACGCGGTCGAGCACCAGCCGCTGTTCCGCGCGCTGGTCGGGCGGAACAGCGGGAGGTTCGTGGAGCGCCGGTTCCGCAAGGTGGTGGTCACCCTGGTCGGGGAGGAGCTCGCGGAGCGCGACCTCGGCGAGCTGCCCCGTCAGGCGACGGTGGAGTTCGTCGCGGGCGGGATGATGGAGCTGCTGTCGAGCGCGCTGGACGCCCGAACGTTGTCGGTCGACGCGCTGGATCGGCAGGTCCAGCGGTTCGTGGCGCGGGTGCTCGGCGCCGGGTGATCACCGCGTCATCGGCCCCACGCACAGGACCCCACCCGCACCGATTCGTGCGGACGCGGCGCCGGCGAGCGTGAGGTGGAGCGATGCGTCGTCGGTGCCGTCGCGCGCGTAGATCTTGAGGTTCTCCTCGACGCCCTCCACTGCCAGGACGAGGACTCCGAGACCGTCGAAGGACCAGGAGTCGCTCTCCACGACCACCGGGACGCCCTCCGCCTTGGCGGCCGGGCAGACGAATCCCTCGCTCGCCGTCAGGGCACCGTCGGTGACCACGATCGCCGAGGGGTCGACCTGCTCGAAGGTGAACACCGCGTCCACGCTGGTGGTCTCACAGTCGAGCACGCCCTCCCACCTGCCGACCGAGTCGGCGTAGAGCTGGACCAGCGGATCGAGGATCGGGGTGGAGATCGTCGCGGCGGTGCCGATCGGATCGCCGCAGTCCCCATCCCAGCCGCCGGTGTCGTCGCCCTTGGGGTCGGCGCCCGACCCGGTACACCCCGCCACCCCCATCGCGCACACCACCATCCTCATCGGACACCTCCCGGGTCGACGCCCAGCGACACACCACTTTACAGTACACGGCGTGCACCTTCCCGGCGCTTTCATCCTCCACCCGCCAGAGGACCTCGTGGAGCGTGTGCCCTGGACATCCACGGTGTCCGGAACGAACACGGTGCCACCGTGCCTGACGTCGAGCCCCACTCCCGCCGACGCGCGGTGGGGTGGAGTCGAAGGAGTGTCCGCCCGAGTGTGTCGCCTGGTGGTTCTGCGGCCGGATTCGCACCGGCTACCCTCGGCGGTTGAGACCGATGCTCTACTTGATGAGCTACGCGTGTGAGGCGACCCTTGGGGGGCGGACACGAGATCGGTAAGCGGGTGGGGCGAACCGTGCAACCCGTCGCGGCCTCAGGCCAGGTGGATCGTGGTGTCTGCCACCAGCGGCAGCGGCCCGTGGCTGGTCACCACCACCACCCGGTCGCTCCGCCACCGCTCGAGGCACGCCGCCACCCGCGCGGTCGCGTCGGGGTCGAGGTTCGCGAACGGCTCGTCGAGGAGCAGCACCGGCGGGTCGCCCGCCGCGGCCGCGAGCAGCTCGGCGCGGCGGCGCTGGCCGGCGCTGCAGTGCCCGAGCGGGAGCTCCCCCGGCAGATCGAGCGCGGTGCGCAGCGCGGCGCCGTCCCACCCCGGCGCGCCGCGCAGCGCCGCCAGCTCGTGCCACGCCTCGTCGACCGTGAGCCACGGCGGCAGCTCCGGGTCGGCGGGCACGAACGCCACCGCCGCGCGGGCGGACCGCTCGGTGCGCGGGTCGGCGCCGCACACCGACAGCGCGCCGGCGGTGTCGCGCCAGCCGCCGCACAGGCACCGGAGCAACGTGGTCTTGCCGGTCCCGTTCGGGGCCACCAGGTGGTGCAGCCCGGGCCCGAGATCGAGCGACAGCGGACCTACCCGGAACCCGCTCGGGAAGGTGAGGGACAGCGCTTCACATCGCAGCGACGCAGTCACGGACGCCCCCTGGCGCGCTCGAGCGCAGTGGTCGCGAGCCGCCACGCGAGGCCCGCCAGCGCGGCCGCCCACAGCGCGCCGCCCGGCAGCAGCGCCGCCCCCAGGCACAGCCCGATCCAGTACCCCCAGGTGCCGGGGTTCGGGCGCGCCGGGCGCCGCGCCACCCACCACGCCGCGCCGGCGCCGAT
>JBEBJC010001355.1:0-1996 GCA_040080105.1 Myxococcota bacterium | reverse complement strand
CATCGGCATGCTGGCGATCGGTGAGGGCGCCATCGGGGCGGCGACGGCGCCACCGCCGTAGTCGCCGTCATACCCGTACGACTCGCCGTAGTACTCCGGCGCAGCGCTCTTTCGCGCCGCGCACCCCGCGAGGACCAGCCACAACCACGCCCTCATGTGCCCTCCTCGAGCAATCGCTCCATCTGTTCCATCCACAGGTCGTGCAGCCAGCCGTTGGTCGCCACCGGATCATTCCGGGTGCGGCCCGGGATCGGGTCGACCCGCCCGCCGGCTTCCTGCACCAACACCGTGCCGGCGGCCACGTCCCACCAGCTCAGGTTGAACTCCCAGTACAGGTCGATCGCACCTGCGGCGACCATCGACAGGTCGAGCGCCGCAGCGCCCGCCCGGCGGATCCCCTGGGTGTGTTCGAGCGCCGCCGCCACGAACCGGAGGTAGAACGCGGCCCGCGTGCGGCGGTCGTACGCGAACCCAGTGGCGCACAGCGCCTCGTCGAGCGTCCGCGCGCCCGAGACCCGGATCCGCTGGTCGTCGGCCCACGCGCCCTTGCCGGTGGTGGCGCGGAACACCGTGCCGCGGACCCCGTCGAGCACCACGCCCACCGTGGGGGCGCCGTCGACCTCGAGCCCGATCGACACCGCGAAGTACGGGAAGCCGTGGACGAAGTTGGTCGTGCCGTCGATCGGGTCGACCACCCACCGGGTCCGCGCGTCGGCTGCCCCTCCGCCCTCCTCGCCGTACACCGGCACGTCGGGGGTGTGGCGCGCCAGCACCTCGCGGATCGCCGCTTCACACCGGAGGTCGTACTCGGTGACCAGGTCGACAGCGCCTTTGTGCCGTACCCCGAGCCCGCCGCCGGCTGCCCGTACGTCGCGCGCCTCTGCCAACACGCGCCCGGCCGCGAGCGCCGCCTCGATCGCGACCTGCTCCTCGGTCATCCCGAGCCGTCCGCAGTGTCGAGGATCAGCGTGACCGGGCCGTCGTTGACCAACGCGACCTCCATGTGTGCGCCGAACCGCCCCCGCCCGATCCGCCCGACGCCGTGGGTCCCCAGGGCGTCGCACAGCTGCTCGTACAGCGGCTCGGCCACCGTGGGCGGCCCTGCCCCGACGAAGCTCGGCCGGTTGCCCTTCCGCACGTCGCCGAACAAGGTGAACTGGCTCACCACCAGCACGCCGCCGCCCACGTCGACCACCGACCGGTTCATCTTCCCGTCGTCGTCGGCGAAGATCCGCAGCCGGGCGATCTTGCCCGCCATCCACTGCACTTCGGCCGCCCCGTCCGACGGGCCGACCCCGAGCAGCACCACCAGCCCACGCTCGATCGCCCCGACCTGCTCCCGCTCCACGGTGACGCTCGCGCCCGAGACCCGCTGGACCACTGCCCGCATCAGCGGACCTCGGCCTTGTCACACAACACGACCGTCCCTTGCTTGTCGCACGTCACGTCGCCGCTCGCGTAGACCTGGAACACCCCCTTGGCGCCTTCGATGGTCACGAGGCAGGTCGCCGGCAGCTGGTACGCCTCGATGGTGAACGCGCGGGTCCCGGAGAACTCGATCTTCGTCCGCACACACCCGGAGACGGCGCCCGACGTGGCGCTGCGGAGGTTGACCCTCGCGTCGGTGGTCGAGGTCGGGCGGGGACGGGACGGCGCCGGCACCGGACGCGGCGGCGGCGCCACCGGGCTCGGCGCCGGGACGGGACCGGGCTTCGGGACGGGACCGGGCTTCGGCACGGGACCGGGCTTCGGTACGGGACCCGGCTTCGGCTTCGGGACGGGACCCGGCGCGGGCGCAGTCCCCGGCGGGGTCGCTGGCGTCGGGGAGGAAGGGGCAGCTGCCGGGGACCCCGGCTCGGCCCCGCCCGGATCTTGTGCGGCGGGCGCTGCCTCCGGGGACGGCGGCGCCGGGTCGGGCCGCTCCGCGGTCCCGGGCTCGACGACCGGGGTGGGCAGCGACGGCGCGGTGCGGTCGGGCGTGGGCAGCGCCACCACC
>JBEBJC010001354.1:0-1997 GCA_040080105.1 Myxococcota bacterium | reverse complement strand
GGCCCGCTGCGGGCGGTCACGTCGACCCACCCGGTGGTGGTCGAGCCCGGCAGCGCGACGGTCCGCTCGGTGGCCGTCCCGCTCACCCGCTCGGCCGCCACCCCGTCGACCTCGATCACCGTGGCGTCGTCGAACCGGCCGTCCACGGTGAGCGCGAGCCCGCCGAGGTTCGACCCGTAGCTCGGGGTCACCGCGTCGATCACCGGCTCGAACGCGGGAGGGGTGCCGCTGTCGTCGGTCGGCTCGGGGGGAGGAGGGCTCTCGGTCCCGCCGCCGCCGGTGTCGATCGGCTCCGGCGGGGTGGAGTCGGCCGCGCCCACCCCGTGGACCTCGATGACCCGGTCGGACTCGGTGCACGCGAGCGCGAAGGTGAACACGGCGTCCTCCAGGGGACTCACGGTACCCGCGAACGCCGGCCGACATTGTCCCAACAATGCAACGGGCTACGGCCCCGGCGCGTACGGCGCCCCCGCCGACGGCCACTTCGCCACCACCTCGTCGACGAACACCTGCATCGGGCCCCACATCGCGATCACGTCGGGGTCGGTCGGGTCGTACGAGTCGGTCAGCCCGGTCGGGTCGAGCGCGAGGTCGTACAGGTGCCGCTCCCCCCAGAAGTCGTACGTGAGCTCCTTGTCGAACTGCACGATCGACAGCCGCGCGGCCCCCTGGCCCCAGTACAACATCCCGCGCAGGTACCGGTCGTCGGGCGCGAGCCCCACCACCACACCGCTCGACGGGATCGGCGGCTCGACCTGGAAGAAGTCCTGCAACGTGGCGGCGATGTCCTGATGTACGGTGTTGCCGGTCCACGCCTGCGGAACGAGGTTCTTCGCCCAGAACGCGGCGGTCGACCGGTTCTCCTCCGCCGCGAGCGTGTTGCCGTGGCCCCAGCCCCCGCGCTCGAAGAACTGCTCGCCGTGGTCGGTCACGAACACCACCAGCGTGTCGTCGAGCGCGCCGAGCTGATCGAGGCGCTCCCACATCTGGCCGAACTCGTGGTCCCAGTAGGTGAGCTCGGCCTCGTACACCTCGCGGGAGTCCTGGATGAACGTCTGCTGCCAGTCGTACGACTCGTACCAGAACCCGCCCCACGCGTAGTCGTAGAACGAGTCACACAGGTCGATCCCTTGGTCGACGAAGTCCTCGGCGTCGATGTACTCGGGCGGCGGGCAGTAGTCGGCGTGCGGGTCGATGAAGTGCACGTGCAGGTAGTACGGCGACGATCCACCTTCGACCAGCGCGCGCGCCTCGTCGACCGCCGCGTCGGCCACGTCGGCCGCCGGCTGCCACGACACGCTGGTGTAGGTGTCGAACCCGCGGGTGAAGTTCAGCCCCGGGCCGAACACGTCGTTCGCGCTGACCAGCGTGGTGCGGAACCCCTGCTGGAACTGCAGCTGGCCCGCGAGCGTGGGCAGGTCGTCGTCGTAGGTCTGCACGTACGGGTCGCTCGTCCACGGCCACCAGTCGAGCTCGTACGGGGTGAGGCCGGTGGTCACGCAGGTCATCGACGGCGCGGTCCAGCTCGAGCACGACCGGTGGTTCTCCAGCACCACCGCGGTCTGCAGCACCTCGTCGAGGTTCGGCGTGTGGTCGGTGCCGGAGAACCGGCCGATGAAGTCCCGCCGGGTGGTGTCGAGCGACACGATCAGCAGGTTCTTGGGCGGCGGACCATCGAATTGCAGCACCGACTGCGGGCCGACCGGACCGGTGTCGCCGGTGGGCGGGACCTCGGTCGACGGCTCGGTGGTGGGCGGGTCGGTGACCGACGTGATCACCGGGTCGCTGGTGGTGTCGGGATCGTGGTGCGGCTTCGCGGGTGGCGTCTGGCAGGCGGTGAGGATCGACCACATGGAGCACCTCGCGTGGTCGGACAGGGTACCACGCCGCGGGTTAACCTGGCCGGCTCGGAGGGAACGTGCGCCCACGGTTGTGGCTGATCTTCGCTGCGGGCTGCTCGGACTACGGCCTGTCGAACAAGCCCCCGCCGGCCACTC
>JBEBJC010001353.1:0-2001 GCA_040080105.1 Myxococcota bacterium | reverse complement strand
CACGCCGGCGCGCTTGGCGGCGCGGCCGAACCCGCCCTCCGACCGCACCGCGATCGCGTACTGCAGCTGCCGGAGCGACCAGTCGTGGTTGTTCATCCCTGAGGGCTATCGTACGGCGCGCGGCGCAGCGATCTCCGATCCGGTCAGGAGCGCCCTGCCACGAACCACGGGAACGCGTTCGGCCAGCGGAAACGGCTGAACGACACACTGAACGACGGGGTGAGCGCCTCCACGTGGTGCCACCACCCGACCGGGGTGAGCAGCGCGTCGCCCGGGGCGAGGTCGACCCGGTGCCACCGCGCCGCGCCCGTCCGCTCCCGCGGATCGACCGTGTTGTACCGCACCACCGCGGTGTCCGCAAGGTGTTTGGGGAAGACCATTGACGCCTGAAGCAATTCGCCATAACCTCACGTTCGCACTGGAGGGCAGATGTTGTGGTGGTCGACAGTAGCGTTCGGTCAGATCGGGCCGGAAAACGATGGATTCGTCGAGTACGACTTGCTTGGTACAAGCAGCACAATTGGTCGAATTGTTGTCACTGGCACCCAGGCATCGGGTGCACTTCCAGCGAACCGTGCGGCATGGGTTTGGTTTGCGCCCACCGCCTCACTACCGGACCAGTTCCGTCTGGTCGCCCAGACCAGCGGGAGCGGGGTGGTCGCGGATGGGTGGACCTTCGCGGCCGGTAGCTTTCCGGTGACCGCCGACACCATTCCTTCCCTCAGTGGATTCACTTGCCACGAAATCCGACGGGCGCCGGCGTCGGCGCCAATCGGACACTTGTGGTCCCGCGGGAGCGGATCGGCGCGGGAGCAAATCTGGACGACCACGGAGGGTGAGCTCGACGCGAGTCGCCTCCTCCGTGATCGAAGCATGCTGTGGTTTCAGAGGGTGGAAGTCCTCCCTTCTGCAGGCCCGGCGCGCAAGGTCAGCACGCTAAACAGCTCCAGCTGACGCACAACCCAGTCCAATTCGGGTAGGTGTCCACCGCCGGCCTGTTGAGGTCGTCGCGACGACGACCTACGGCCGAGCCTCGTATTGGTGCAAGGGCCTCGGCCACCACGTCGTTCGCAGCAGGTTCGGCGACGTGAGTGGGCCGGCCTGTCTACGAACCGATCCACGGTCAGGGACCGGGAAGGCTCGCCCCGACGGGCAGATCGGCCTGGCGGTGCAGAAGGTGCCCTGTACGTGCTGGCGCAAGCGCGGGTGTCGGATCCGGACGAAGGCTGGCTCGACATCGAGCGGTTGGCGCACCGCACCGGCTTCGGCCGCAAGGTGCTGGACGTGTACCTGAGCCGGGCGCGAGAGGCGTTGGTCCTGGCCCGGGGTCGCCGACGGGGAACGGATCATCGAGGTGCGAAGGGGTGGCAGGCGCCTGGGGGTGCGCGACGTCCGGCCACTGGGGCTGGCTCAGATTCCGGTGGCCGCCCTGGCTCAGATCTCGATGGCCGTCAGCAGGCGGGGGGGGCGATCCCCTCGCCCCAGACGGCCTGCCGCGGCGCCAGGTGTTCGTCGGGGGATTCGCGATCGGTCGGTTCCGTCGAGGCCTACGTCGCCAGTCTGAACGCCCTGGTGGCGGCCGGAAGGACCGACGAGGCCCTGTCACGGGTGCCGCAGGAGTCGGACGGCGTTTCGGCGGCCACCCGCCGGGGGTTCAAACTGGGCGGGGACGGACGGTTCGGAGTGACCGGGGACGTGTGGCACGCCCGGTGGCGCCAGGACTGGCCAGTAGCCCTGGTGGACTGGTGGGACGCCACCGCGTTCGCAGCGCGCGCGAGCCGGCGCCTGCCCCACGACCACGAGTGGGAGAAGGCCGCCCGCGGGGTCGACGGGCGGCCATACGCTTGGGCGACTACTTCGATGCCACTCGGGCCAACATGTCGCACAGCCGACCGACCGCCCCCGAGCCCAGCGCGGTGGACCGGATCGACGAGAGCGTGCACGGGGTGCGCGGCGTCACTGGCAACGTGCGCGACTGGTGCAGCTGATCGGCCACAAGCG
>JBEBJC010001352.1:0-2004 GCA_040080105.1 Myxococcota bacterium | reverse complement strand
GGCGACCGGGGCGGTGGCGGCGGCGGCGCCGGACCTGGCGCTGGTCGACCTCGGCCTCGGCGACGGAGACGGGATCGACGTGGTCCGGATGTTGGCGGAGCGCGCCCCGGGGTGCCGGTGCGTGATGTTGTCCGGCCAGGGCACGATCGCCGCCGCGGTCGAGGCGATGCGGCTCGGCGCGGTGGACTTCCTCACCAAGCCGCTGTCCGGCCGCGAGATCGTGGCCGCGCTGCGCGACGCGCTGGAGCCGCTGCCGGCCGAAACCCTCGACCAGGTCGAGCGGACGCACATCCTGTCGGTGCTGCACGCGTCGGGCGGGAACATCTCGGAGGCCGCGCGTCGCCTGGGCCTGCACCGGCGCACCTTGCAGCGGAAGCTGCAGAAGCTCCCGCCCGCGCGGCGGTAGCAGTTAGACCGGCCCATGCCGAAAGTCTCCCCCGAGCACATGGCTGCCCGCCGGAACCAGATCCTCGACGCCGCCACCACCTGCTTCGCCCGGCACGGGATCCACGAGACCACGATCCAGCGGATCTGCGACGAGGCGAAGCTGTCTGCCGGAGCGCTGTACCGGCACTTCTCCGACAAGGGCGACATCCTCGACGCGGTGTACGTGCGCAGCATCGAGCTGAACCGCGGGTTCGGCGACGCGCTGGCCGCGGCCGCCGACCCGGTGGCCACCCTCCGCGCCCAGGTGTCGGCGATGATCGACCTGTTGGCCGACCCGGACCTGCGGGCGGAGCACCAGCTCGCGGTGCGGGTCCACACCGAGGCCCTGTCCGATCCGGCGCTCGCGCGGCGGTACTCCGCGGTCCAGCGCGCGGTGGTCGAGCAGGTCACTCCGCTGCTGGCCCGCCTGCAGGACGAGGGGAAGGTGCCGCGGACGCTCGAGCCCGCCGGGTTCCTCCAGGTGGTGATCGCGACGTACCAGGGGCTGCGGATCCGGTACCTGCTCGACCCCACGCTCGACCTGGAGCAGGTCCGGGCCGCCCTGGTCGCGCTGGTGGACCAGTCCCTCGGGCCACCCAAATAAAAAATGGACATTCGTTTTATTTGAGATACCGATCGAACCACGGAGGGTTCGATGTGGTGGCTCGTGTCCGGCGCGCTCGCGGCTGACGACGGCCGCTCGCTCGTCGTGGTGCCCGGCGCGTTCTGGTCGCAGGAGACCACCCTCGGGCTGGCGCTGTTCGGCGCCGCCACCGCCCGGATGCCGGGGGTGGGCGAGGACACCTGGCCGTCGTCGCTGGCGGCCGCCGCGGTGGGCACGTTCCGGCGGCAAGCCTCGCTGACCGTGTGGCCCTCGCTGTACCTCGGCGAGCACAACACGTGGGTCGCCACCGGCTCCGCCACGCTCGCCCACTTCCCCACCCGGTGGTACGGCGTGGGCCCGTCCACCGACGGGCAGTGGCAGGACTTCACCCGCCGGTGGGTCCGGTCCGAGGTTTCGGCGCAGCGGCGGGTCGCGGGGGACCTGTACGTCGGGGTGGCCGACGGGTTGTCGGTGACCGCGCTGTCGGACCTCGGGTCGTCGTCGCTCCCCGACCCGCTCGGCTCGGGTGTCCCCGGCGAGACAGGAGGAGTCGCACACGGCGTGGGGCCGATCGTGCGGTGGGACGCCCGCGACAACCCGCAGTCCACCCGGCAGGGGGCGCTCGCCGCGGCCCAGGGGCTCGGGTACGGTCGGGCGCTGGGCTCGCGCTACGGGTTCACCGAGGCGGAGCTCGACCTGCGCGCGTTTCACACGCCGACGTCGGGGTGGGCGACCGGAGTGACCTTCGCAGGCCAGCTCGTGACCGAGCTGCGCGCAGGTGAGGTGCCGGTGGCGCACCTGGCCGAGCTCGGCGGGGACAACGTGCTGCGCGGGCTGTACCAGGGGCGGTTCCGCGACCGCTCGGTGGTCGCGGGGCAGGTGGAGCTCCGGGTGCCGATCGCCGGCCGGTTCCGCGCCGCCGGGTGGGGGGGCGTGGGCCAGGTGTTCGGCACCGCCGCCGACCTCGTGTCGAC
>JBEBJC010000263.1:0-9627 GCA_040080105.1 Myxococcota bacterium | reverse complement strand
CCCGCCGCGCTGCCGCACCCGCAGAACTTGGTGGGCTCGCCGTCGACCGGGTCCGGCACGTCGACCCCGCCATCGACGCCGACGCCCGTGCCGCTCAAGCCCACCCGGACCACCGGCTGGTACGGATCGTTCGTCTCGAGCCACAGCTCCGCCGACCACGGGCCGGCCGACGGCGGATCGAACGTGACCGACAGCCCGTCGTCCCCGCCGGCCACTGCGGTCACCCCGTCCGGCCACACCGCGAACGCGCCGTCGCCCCCTTCGATCCCGACCACCCCGACGAGCACGAGCTCGCCGACGTTGTCGAGCGACAACGGCCAGGTGACCGGCGCGCCGACCGTCACCGCGCCGAACTCGTGGGTCGGCTCGCCCAGTGCGAGCACCGGCAGCGGGTGAACCGCGAACACCGGCGCGGACTCCCGGTCGGCGAGGTCGCCCACCAGGTCGACCGGGATCTGGAACGACAGCAGCGAGAACGAGCCGAGGAAGGTGTCCACCTCGATGTTCGGCTCGAGCACGATCGACAGCTGGGCGTCGACCGCCCCCTGCCACCGCGTGACCAGCCCGAGCTCCCCGGGCCGATCCTCGGGCGGAGCCACCGCCGACCACGCGTCGACCGTCGGCTGCACCAGCTCCTGGTCGTCGACCGACGACACCAGCGCCATCCCCTGGACCGCGGCGGTCGCGGTCGGGAGCAGGTTCACCCCCGCGACCAGGTCGACCCCCGGGATCACCGCCACCGCGTACTCGAGCGGGGGGATGGAGCCCACGTCGTCGCCGAGCTGCACGGGGGCATTTGGTGACCCCGGGAGCAGCAGGTCGTCCACGTCGACCCGATCGGTGAATGACACCGACCGGGTGACCAGGGGAACCACCCCGCTGAAGATGCCGAGGAGATCGAGCGACACCTCGGCCCCGATCTCGAGGTCGGTGTCGAGCTCGACCTCGCCGCCCGCCACCCCGTCGACGTGGTGCGACAACTCGGGCCACTCGAGCCTCGACGTCCCCGGCAGCGTGGTGGACACGCCGCCCGAAGGGGTCAGGTAGAACCGGATCGCGATCGGGTCGGTCGCGCTGGGCCAGTAGCCAGTGTCGAACTGAACGCCGGAGAACACGTCGGCGAGGTCCGCGTACACCACCGGGACCGGGTCGCTCGACCACGCCTGGGCGAATGCGGGAAGCGAGAGCAGTGTCGTGAGCACGCGCTACCCTACCACGCCTCGGTCTGGGGCTGCAGGACCGCCGAGGGTCAGTGACCGAAGCCCAGCAAGATCAGGATGCTGTCGAGCACCGTCAGGGTCAGCAGGCCACCGCCGACCACCGGACCGGCCAACATCCCGCCGGTGACGGGCGCGAGCACGAAAACCAGGAACGCGACCTCCACCATCGACGACGGCCGCTCCGCTTGGTTCGACACGGAACCTCCAGATGCGCAGGATATCTCCACCGCGCCAGCGGACCACCCGGTGCGCCACCGGGTTGCACCCCGACACCACGACCCGTTGACCGCGGCCCGTCACCTCGGTAGAACCGGGGGGGAGCCGCACCGGCACATGCAAGTCGAGGACCTGGAACTGGCCGCCGAGTTCTCCAAGCTGGTCGGCGCGCCGAGCCTGTTGGAGTACCTCGGCGTCGAGCCCGGCGCGCCGGCGGAGGAGGCGCAAGCGCGCCTGAAGGCTCGGCGCAAGTTCATGCAGGGGATGCAGGGAAACCCGAAGTACAAGCGGGAGGCGCTGTTCCTCATCCGCCACTTCACCAACCTCAACGAGGCCCTCGCCGACCTGCCCGTATACCAGGCCGACGCCCGCCGTCGCGCCGAGTCGGTCCACCTGCCAGTGATCGACATGACCATGCGCGGGGTGCTGCGAGGGGGCGCGAGCCCGACCGAGGAGCAGATCGCATACCTCCGCCGGAACGCGCTCGAGCTCGGGGTGAGCGACACCACGTTCCGCGAGCTGCTGGTGCGGGTGTCGGCCGAGATGGGGGTCGGCCTCCCCCCGGAGTGGGGGCTCCCCCTCGTCAGCGCGCCGCCGGCCGCCGAGCCGAAGGTGCGGGGGGAGGAGGGACAGGTCGACCTGTACCAGCTCCTGGGGGTGTCACCGACCGCGAACGACGACGACATCCGGATCGCGCACCAGAAGAAGCTCGAGCAGATCGAGGCGGTACAAGACGAGGTCGCGCGGGAGCAGATGCGACGGCGGTACGAGATCGCGAGGAAGGTGCTGTCGAACGAGGCGGCCCGCCGGCACTACGACGTGACGTCGAGCCGAACCGGTCCCCCGGCGCGCGCGCGCGAGGTTCGCCCGCCGGGGAGCGCCACCGTGCCACCGGCCCAGGAGAGAGAGCCGACCGGCCGTCCGGCGCGGCTCGAGATCTTGGGGGATCCCGTCCGCACGCTGGCCGTCGGACCTGGCGGCTCCACGGGCAAGATCGTCATCCGCAACGGCGGCGACGCCGCGATGGCCGGCTCCGTGACGAGTGAGGCGAGGTGGCTCACGGTCGAGCCCACCACCCTCGACCCCAAGGCGCGACAGCAAACGATCACCGTGCGGGTCGATCCCGCCGCGGTGCCGGACGGCGCCGGTTCGGGTGCGGTGGTCATCACGACCGACCGCGGGGAGAGGGCCCGGGTGGTGTTCGAGCTCCGGAAGGGCCCCCCTGCAGCGCTGCTGCTCGGAGCGGCGGCAGTGATCGTCGTAGGAGGGCTCGCGCTCCTGCTGGCGCTCTCCTGGGTGTTCTGACCGCGCAGAGATATGGTGCGCCGATGGACTCCAGCGATTCGACCCCAGACGATCCGCACGACGAACTGCTCGATCGGGCGGAGCGTGCCCTGGACGACGGCGACGTCGACCAGGCGCTCGAGTTGTGTCGGGAGGTGCTCGCGCACGATCCGCGGCACCCGGGCGCGCTGTTCGTCGCCGCCGACGCCGAGCGGGCGCTGGGCGATCTGGAGCGGGCCGAGACCGGGTACCGAGCGGTCACCCAGATCGCGCCGGATCACTCGCCCGCGTGGAGCGGGCTCGCCGCGGTCCTGTTCGACCAGCTCAGGTTCGACGAGTCGCGTACGGCGGTGCTGCGCGCGATCCGGGCCGACCCGACGAACCCCGAGGCCGCACACGTGCGCGGGATGCTGCGCGAGCGCCGGAGCGACCCACACGGCGCGGACCGCGACTTCCTGCGCGCGGCGAGGCTCGACCCAGACGGTTTCCCGTTCCCGGAGGTCCTCACCGACGCGATGATCGAGGCGATCCTCGAGGAGGCCAAGCGCGACCTCCACCCCACCGTGCGGACCTACCTCGAGCAGGTGGTGTTCGTGGTCGAGGAGATCCCGAGCGAAGAGCTGTGCAGGGAGTTCGATCCACCGGCGCTGCCTGGCGAGCTGCTCGGCTTCTTCAGCGGAGCCGGGCTCGCGGATCGCGGGTCGGACGACCCTTGGGCGCAGATTCCGGCGACGATCACCTTGTTCCGACGCAACCTCGCGCGCCTGGCCCGGGATCGGGAGCACCTGATCGAGGAAGTGCGGATCACCGTGCTGCACGAGGTCGGTCACTTCCTGGGCTTGGACGAGGACGACCTACACAGTCGAGGGCTGGACTGACGGTCGCCCTTGCGCCCGCCGAAGGGCACGTTAGTAACCTCGCGTCGGGGGATTAGCTCAGTTGGGAGAGCGCAGCGTTCGCACTGCTGAGGTCAGGGGTTCGAGTCCCCTATCCTCCACCACCATCCGACATCAGGCCTGACCGTCACTGCCCCGCTCGCCAGATCGTGCGACGCGAGGGCCGGTTTCGCCCGAGCAGAAGATGGCGCGCCGATCTTCTGGC
The DNA here is from genome assembly GCA_040080105.1 of Myxococcota bacterium. Classification (GTDB taxonomy): domain Bacteria; phylum Myxococcota_A; class UBA796; order UBA796; genus JACKER01. The sequence goes on along the minus strand of JBEBJC010000263.1, from coordinate 5,806 downwards.
ACGCCGTAGGCACCGGAGACCCGACGTTCGTTTGTTGTAACGGCGTCGGGGTGTCCACCTTCTTCTTCAAGTACATCGTGCAGCACTTCCGGCAGCGGTTCCAGGTCGTCACCTGGGACTACCGGGGGCACGGTCGGACCCCTGCCCCGCCTGGGCCGATCGAGTCGGCGGACCTGTCGATCGAGCGGGCAGTTCAGGACCTGCTGGTGGTGCTCGACGCGCTGGAGGTCCGGGGGCCGGTGGTCCTGCTCGGACACTCGATGGGATGCCAGGTGATCTTCGAGTTCGCCCGGCAAGCGCCGGACCGGGTCGCGGCGCTGGTTCCCCTGTTCGGCACGTACGAGCACCCGATGGACACGTTCATGGACAGCGCCTGGTCGCGGCCGTTGTTCGATCGGTTGGTGCGAGCCGCCCGCAGCGCGAGCCGTCGGGCGAACCGCCTGTTGCTGCCCCTGTACGACTCCCCGTTGGCGTTCCCCCTCGGGGGGCGGCTCGGGCTGATGGACCGGTTCTACGCGGGGCGCGTCGACATCGACCAGTACCTCGAGCACCTGTCGGTGATGGACCCACGGGTGTTCCTGCGGACGTTGTCACTCGCCGCGGAGCACTCGGCTGCCGACGCCCTGCCCGGAATCCGCGTCCCCACGCTGGTGGTGGCGTCCGAGAAGGACCTGTTCACGCCGCTGCACCGGTCGTACGCGATGGCGGACGCGATCCCCGGCGCCGAACTGTTGGTACTCGCCGAGGCGAGCCACGCCGCCATCGTGGAGCACCCCGACACGATCAACCGCCGCATCGATCGGTTCCTGCGCGAGCGGCTCGGCGTCAGCTGAGGCCGCGAGCTACCGCCGCCGCCGCCGCCGCCGCCGCCGCTTCCTCGGCTCGACTGGGGCGTCGTCACGGATCGGGCACTCCACCCCGGCGGAAGCGGCGTCGGGGAACAGGCTGGACCAGCGGGCGCGCAGCTCTCGACCGAGCTCGGCGTGAGGTCCACGGCGGAGCTGTGGATCGGCGCGCAGGATCCGGTGCGCTTCCTCGCGCGCGCCGAGCAACAGGTCGAGATCGAGATCGAGGTCGAACCACCGCAGCTGCGGCAGGGACGGCGTACCTGGCGCCATCGTGGCCTCTACCCCACGCAGCGAGACCCACGCCTCGGTGAGCTCGAAGCCGTTCGCCGCAGCGAGCACCCGCCCGATCTTCGCGGCTGCGTCCTCGTCTGCCGTCTCGCCCACGACGAGCATCGCCTCCGCCGGGATGGTCGCGCGCGACATGTACCCGATGATCCGGTGCAGTCGGATCTGGTCGACCCGATCGGCCTGCTCGATCACGACCACCGCGGCGCCGGGAACGGCCGGTCCGTCCTCGATCCGGGTGGTCGACACGAGGACGTCGAGCCGGCGATGCACCCAGTCCTCGTGTACGCGCACCCGCTCCTCGCGCGACGACGCTCCGTGCAGCAGACCGACCCGCATCCCGGCCAACGCGTCGCCCTCGAGGGCTCGCACGACCCGGAGCGCCTCCGGGATGTCGAGCGCGTCTGCGCCGTCCACGGTCGGAAACACAACCAAGCCTTGTGCGCCGCGAGCGACGGCTTCGCGGATCCGCTCGTAGGCCGCACCGCGTCGATCGGGGCCACACAGCGTGATCTTCGCCGGGCGACGGTCGGGGTCCACCACCACCGACAGGTGGTGATCCGCGTACGCGGTGAGCAGAGTGCGTGGACCGACCGGAACCGCGGTCACCACGAGCAGATCTGGCCGAGGCGCCGGCAGGTTCTGGTGCAACACCCCGACCCGGCCGAACGCGGAGTGCTCGAACGCGACGATCAGCCCCAGCCGCCGGAACTCGAGCGGCGACTCCAGCAACGCGGGGGTGCCGAACAGCACATGGACCTCGCCCCGCTTGATCGCGTCGAGCTGAGCTCGGCTCGGCGCGGGTGGCACCAACCGAGCCACGAGCCCGCCCTCGCGCAGCAGCGGCTCGGCGTGCGCGAACCGCTGCTCGATCTCGACCGGGTCGGAACCGATCACCGCGACCTGCGACTTCGCGTCGGCCACCATCGCCGCAGCGAACAGCGCGATCCGACCCTTGGCCCCGCCCACCTCACCGGTGAGCACCCGCCGCATCGGCACCGACCGGCGGAGGTCGCGCTTGATCTCTTCGTAGTGCTGCTGGGCGTCGTCGAACAACACCAGGTCGTGGGTCTGTCCGACCTTCGCCGCGAACCCGTGGAGCACCGAGTGGCCCAGACCGCGATCCCGCCCAGGTTGGAGCCGGGGCACGATCCCCGCGATCTGCGCCAACAACACCTCGTCGTACGCGAGCCGCCGCCGGCCGACCTCGTCGAGCTGCTGGTGGGCGTGCACGAGCGCCGCGCCGAGGCCCACGAGCTGAAGGCGCCGCAGCGGCTCCGGAGACGCCGGATCCCGGATCTGGTTCGACAGGTCCGCCAGACCACTCCACACGTCGCGCAGCCACCGATCCGAGACGCCGGGCAACGCCCAGCTCGCGAGGCGGACGCCGTCGTCCCCAGCGAGGGCGACCTCCGCGTCGCGAACCTCCGCGAACGCGCGGTCCGAACCCGCCACAGGCTCGGCCTCGGGGTCTGCCCGGGTACCCACGACCACCACGCGCCGGTCGCGCTCGTTCCACAGGGCCGGTGCGGGCTCGGCCCACTCCACGACCAACGGGGCCGCGCCGACGAGCACCGAGCCGCGGCGCGGCGTGGCGCCGGCGCGGAACACCGTGAAGCCCAGGCGGACTCGCCCGCCGATCGCGACCCGCCCCGGCGGCAGCTCTCGGCCAGCGCCGTGCACGGGGGTGAGGTGCTCCGCGGTCACCGGACGAGTCAGCGCCAGGTCGCGCAGCGTGACGACGCCCGCCCGGCACAGCGCCTCGATCGCCTCGGTCGGCGCGCCCGGCAGCAGGTCGGCGAGCGGATACGACCAGTCGCCGACGAACTCTCCCGGGCCGTCGTCGTCCTCCTCCTCGTCGTCCTCCTCGTCGTCGTCGCGGGGCTGCTCGGGGCGGAGCTCGGTCGGCCGCGCCGCCTCGGCCGGCGCTCGCGCGACGTCGGCCTCCGGCAAGTCGTTCTGGCGCGCCTTGGCCACCGGCCTGAGGGCCTCGCGCAGGGGGAGCCCGGCGAGCGCGTCGATCCTGGCCAGCCCCGCGAACAGCTCGGACAGGCGGCGCGCCCTGCCGTCGAGCGCGTCGGCGTCGAACCCCGAGGTCTGCGCGAGCAGGTGCTGGACGCGCTCGCGCAGCTCGTCGGGTAGATCGGCCGCCAGCGCACGCCGCAGGTGCGGGTCGAGGTTCGCCCCGAGGAACCGGATGGCCTCGAGTCGACCTGGCTCCATCGCGAACCGAACCGTGCGCCGAACCGGGGCCAGCGCACGATCGAGCTCGCGCACCGGCCATCCCGTGTCTCCGACCAGCGCGTCCGGCCGAAGGGCTGACTCACGCGCCGGTGGCGCCGGCACGGCCGGGTCGACCGCCGGCCCCGCGTCGTTGGGGGCCTCACCGTTCATCGGTACAAGACCTCGACGATCTCCCACACCTGGTTGCCGCTCGGAGCCGGCACCGTGGCCTCTTCTCCTTCTCGCCGGCCGATGAGCGCCTTCCCGAGAGGGGACATGAAGCTAATCTTGGCGTGTTCGATGCTCGCCTCGTCCTCACCCACGATCCGCCACACCCGGGTCTCGCCGGACGTGTTCTCGATCTTCACCGTGGCGCCGAACACGACCTTGTCGGTGACGGGTAGCCGGGTCACGTCGATCACTTCCGCCGTTGCGATGCGGCGTTCGACATCGGCGATCCTACCTTCGCAGTGCGACTGCCGCTCCTTGGCGTCCTCGTACTCGGAGTTCTCGCTGATGTCGCCGTGGGCTCGCGCCTCTTCGATGTCACGCACGATGCCGGGCCGGACGACCTCGCGCAGGTGGCTCAGCTCCGCGACCAGAGCGGCGTAGCCCTCGGGCGTGACAGGATTCCGGGTCATGACCTTCCTCGTGCGCCGGACGAATCGACGCGGGACAACACTGTACCCACCGCGGCCGTTCAGCGCACGTCGCCGGCGCTGGTCAGTCGCGACCGCGATCCGAACTGAAGCGGGAGCGCCCATGCCGTGCCGGGCACCATCACGTCGACCTCCCACGCGCAGATCACCTCGCGCGGCTCCCCTCGACGGAGCTCGCAGGTTTGGTCGCCGACCCAGGGCCCGATGCGCGCGTGATCCAGTTCGTACGCGAGGCGTTCTCGGGCGCGGTCCTCACCGAAATCGCGCCAGTCGAGCGCCACCACCCGCACCACCCGATCGAGCGCGAAGTCGTCCCGCAGGTACGGGAACAGCACAGCGCCGGTGACGACGCCGGCGGTCACCACTCCGCTCGCCATGCCGAGCGCCACCAGGCGGAACGAGGCGCCTCTCCGCCACGCCGCACCCGCCGAGTGCACGAGCTCGGCGGCAGGGGAATCCGCGGGTTCGTTCGCCGTAGGGACGATGGACGGATCCGTTGGATCGACCCCCGTGGTCACTCCGGCGGCTCTTCTTCCGTTACCGCCCCGAACCCTTCGGCCGACGACAGCACCTCGTACTCGATCTCCACCACCGACAGCGTGTCGGGGACGTAGGTGGCGAACAGAATGCTGTTGCGCACGTCCGAATAGGTCCAATCCGTGTCGACCCCGAACTCGAACACCGTCCCGGCCGGATCGATGACTCGAACTCGGAGGGTGTCCTGGACCGGCCGGCGTGACAGGAAGAACTCGCGGGACAGGCCGGTGGCGATGAACCCGAGCTGGTCGAGCACCGAGGTCCAGTCCTCCGAGCAGATCGGCCACTCGACTCCACCCACCGCCGAGGTGACCGCCGTGTACTCGGTGCCCGGCGATCCGATGTACGGACAGCCGGTGAGCGGCCCGACGATCGACGAGAAGCTGACCATCCGCTCGCTCCAGCGGTAGTCCTTGAGGAACCGGATGAACTCGTCCCGGGTGATCGGGGAGTCTCCCGAGTCGTCGTTCTCGTCCGAGACGACGGTGATGTGCATCCCGGCCTCTTCGCGGACGAAGCCGAGGTTCTCGCCACCCGCCAGGAGCTCCACCGCGGTGTAGGTCGCGGCGCGGCCCTTCTCCTCCCAGTGTCCGTCGGTGCCCATCTGCACCATCTCCGCGAACACTGCCTCGGGCTCGTCGGTCGTCTCGTCGATCCAACTCGACCCCTGCGCCACCCGGAGCCGGCCCGACTCCAGCGGGTCGAACATGTCGGTCGAGACGACGCCGATGTGGTAGTCGAGGCCCGAGCCGAGGAACCAGTTCAGCATCGACGGGAAGTTCGTGCCCAACGAGGTCTGCTCCTCGGACATCGAACAGGAGTTGTCGACCACGAACAGCACGTCCATCGACGGGATCGTCGTCTGAACCACCCGGTCGATCTGGACGGGGGACTCCACGCTCTGCGGGTTGGCAGAGGGATACTCGTCGAACGGGAGTCGGATCTCCCCTTCACTCGGGCAACCGAAGAGGAGGACGGTGGACACGGTGAAGGCGAGGCGCACTCGTTGATCCGGCATGTCGTCCTTCGGCCCCCTACCGAAGTGTAGCCCCGACCCGCAGCCACCACCACTGCCGCGTGGCGGACGGCGCGCGCCGCCCCACCACCAGCGCACTCGCCGCCGATCTGAGCTCGCTGGGCTACCCACAAACAAAACGCCCCGCGGGCAGGAGCCCGCGGGGCGTAGAGGGAGCCGGCGACACCTACTCTCCCACAAGGTCGCCCTTGCAGTACCATCGGCGCAGCGGAGCTTAA
>JBEBJC010000262.1:0-9632 GCA_040080105.1 Myxococcota bacterium | reverse complement strand
CGACCACCCAGCCGCGGTGTACGCACTCCTCGAGGGCCGATCCGTACGCGACCAGCGCCCCCTGGAGGTCTCCCTCGTCCCACGCCAGATCGCCGCGGTACGTCGCGAGCCGACCCGCCGGCCCCACCGCCGCCGACCGCTCGTACGCCGCGCGCGCCGCCGCGAGATCGCCGCGCAGGTGCGCCGCCCGCCCGCGGTACATCCGCACCTGGTCGACCAGCGCTTCCGCCCCGGCGGATCCGGCACTGCGCTCCGCCTCGTCGAGCAGCGCCTCGGCTCGGTCCGGGCGACCGCGAGCCAACGCGACCTGCCCGAGCGCCGCGAGGGCCACCACCGGAGACAGGCCGAGCCGCTCGACCACCGCGAGCTGCCGGGCGAACAGCGCGTCGGCCTCGTCGAGGTGACCGCGGGCGTAGGCGATGGCGGCGAAGCTGCCGGCCACGTAGGCCAGATCCACGTCCGATGCCCCCGTGAGCGACCGCTGCAGGCACGCCGCCGCCTCGTCGAGTCGCCCCGCGAGGTACTCCTGCTCGGACCGCTGGCGCCAACACCGGGAGGCCGACCGGTACAGCCCGAGCCGTTCGGCGTGCGCCGCCGCCTGCTCGATCGCGATCCGCGCGCCCTCGCGGTCTCCCGTCCGCTCGGCCAGCGCCGCCCGCCGGACCCACAGCTCGGGGAGCCGCAGCTCCACCCCGTGTCGAGCGATCTCGTCCTCGGCGCGCCCGAGGTACGCAGCGACCTGGGACAGGCCGCGGCGGAACTCGAGGGTCGCGCGGGCGAGCCAGGCTCGCACCCGGAGGTCCGGGTCGGCGCTGGCGGCGGCGACCTCCAGGTCCGCCCGCCCGTCCGCGCCCTGCCGCGCCCGCACCTGCCCCCGCGCGAGGTGCAGCTCGTGGCGCCAGCCGCCGTCCGCCTCCGACAGCCGCGCGGTCAACACCCCCTCGACGTCGTGGAGCGGCCCGTGGACCACCGCCACCCACGCCCACCCGATCGCCGCCCGCGCGTCGCGCGCCGCGGCTGCCCCGAGCTCGGCGAGGTCAGGCAGGAGAGCGTCCTGCGCCAGCTCATCGCCTCGATGGGCCTCGGTGAACCTCGCCCACGCGAGGCCAGCGTACCGGGCGGTGTGCCGATCGACCGCCGGCGCAGGGACCCCGGCCCGGCGCACCCGGTCGCGAACCGACCGCCACACCGCGAGCCGGTCCCCCACCTGGCGGACGAGTGAGGCGGCCCGTAGGTCATCGAGCGGGACCGGCCCTCCGACCACCTCCTGGGCCGCGTCCTCGGCGAACGGACCCTCGAACGCCGCGAGCGCGCACAGCGCGGCGTCGGCCGCGGGAGGGAGCGCCGCGCGGCGGCGGTCGATCGACCGGTCGAGGGCCGCGTGGACCCCCTGCCCCTGCCCCCATGTGGCCGCGAGCCCCGGGTTCCGCGCGAGGCGTGTCGACACGAGCGCGAGGCCGAGCGGCAGATGGTCGACCGCGGCGGCGATCCGGTCGTCGGCCACGAGCCCGCGCGCGTGGACCTCGTCGAGCGGACCCAGCTCGACCACCGCGCCGCGCAGGGGGCGCAGGTGCGGCAGGACCAGCCACCGACCCGTCGGGGGAGGGTCGAACGTGTCCACGTCGTCCACGATCACCCGCTCGGGGTCGGCGGGCAGCGCCTCGACCAGGCGGGTTCGGCCCGCGCCCGGCGGTCCCACCAGCCACACCACGCGCTCCGCGGCGAGCGCGTCGTTCAACCGCCGGAGATCCGCGTCCCGCCCGACGAAGGGGCCGGCGCGCGCGGGCTCCGCGCCGGTCAGCAGGTAGCCGGAACCATACACCGGGCGGATGTGCCCGCCGTCGGGGCCGAGCTTCGCGCGGACGCGCCGGACGGTCTGGTCGACCGCCCGCGAGACCACCCCGGGCGAGTAGCGCCACACCTCGCACTGGAGCTGCTCTCGGGGCACCACCTGTTCGGCGTTTGCCCACAGGTGCGCGAGCAGATCGGCCTCGAGAGCGGTGAGCGGCGCCCGGACGCCCGCTCGGTGGACTGCGCGCTCCGAGGGATCGACCGTGGTCTCGCCGACCCTGAACATCGGCCGATCTTACTCCGCTCAGGGGAGTTCGTACTGCGTCGCGTAGATGTACTGGCAGCAGTTGTACTTGGAGCCGATGTTGTCGTACTCGCGGAGCTCCGGGATGATGCCGGTCGAGTCCAGGCTCACGTCCCACCAACCCGACCAGCTGGAGCTGCCCGGGATCTGGATGACGACGATCGTGGAAGACCCGGCGTCCAATCCCGGAACCCACCCGTAGTACGGGCTCAGGTCTCCCACGACCGGCGCCGCGGGCAGGTCGAGGAAGAAGTCGACCCAGAACCCTCGGCTGGACGTGGTGCCGTTGTTGGTGACCGCGACCCACACCTCGTCGCCGACGCTGTCGACCCACACCGGGTTGAGGTTGGGGCCAGCGATGGCTACCGACGCGAACAGGATGAGCATGAGTCCTCCGTCGAACGCGGCTATCGGCGGGGTCGGGAGGACTGCACGGTCACAACGGTACCGAGTTCTGTTGCGTCGCAGCACGAGCCGGCCGGGCCCGGCCTGCTACAGGCGCCGGCCGAGGTCGACCACCTGGACGTCGGCGGCGGCACGCTCCGCTTGGCCCATCCAGTACCCGACCGAGGTGTCCGGCCCGAGCTGCAGCGCAGCCGCCGTCACCCGGGCCGCGGCGAGGTGGAGCGAAGCGGCCTCGGCGTCGCCGGCCTCAGCGGCCAGCACCGCGCGCATCGCGTCCACCAGAGCCCGGTCGTCGGCGAGACCGGCAGGCTCGGTGTCGAGCGCGGCGCGGTCGCCCGTCGCCAGCGCGAGCCGGATCCGGGCCGGAGGCTCGAGCTCGGTGAACGAGCCCTCCCGTTGGTGGGACATCGCCTCGCGCAGCGCCAGCGCCGCTCGCTCCCGGTCACCCGACCGGAGGTGCACCTCGGCCAGCGCCAGCAGCGCCTGTGACGCGGCGAGGCTCGGCCGGACCTGCTCCCAGCAAAGCGGCTCGAGCTCGGCCCGCGCCTGGTCGAGCGCTCCGCGCGCGATCCATACGGTTGCGAGCTCGATCTGGGCGTGCACCACCACCGACAGCCCGTTGCGGCGAGCGATCTCGATCGCCTCTTCCGCGGAGGCCTCGGCCTCGTCGAGCGCGCCCTGGCGCCGCCGGAGTCCCGCCCGAGACAACAGCGCCCACACGCGGGTCGACGGCTGGATCCCCGGGCCGGTGTACAGGTCGTCGACCCGCTGGTGCAGCGTGTCGAGCTCCACCCACCCGCCGCGTTGGCCGACCCGGTCGACGAGGACCAACACGCACCCGAGCTCGCGGCCGGGATCGCCGTGCTGGCGCGCCACCCGCGCCCCCTCGCGCAGCATTCGCTCGGCCTCGTCGGGGTCTTCGGTCAGGAACCCGGCCAGCTGGTACCAATGTGCGGCGATCGGGCCCGCGTCCGCGAGGTACGGCCGCGCCGACTCCAGGTGCTGTCGGCGCTGCTCGTTGCCGTTCCCCCGGTCGGTCACCGCGAGCGCGCACCGGAACGCAACCAGGTCGGACGAGGTCCGGACCCGCGGGAGCAACAGCTTCAGATCGTCGACGAGCTTCACCTGGTCGGCCTCGGACACCGCCAACCGGATTCGGCACCGCACGAAGAAGAACAGCGAGGCGTCCGAGCTCGCGGCCGCCTCGAGGGCGCGCGCGAGCGGCAGCTGATCGGCCCGGCCGGTGGTCCGCGCGTGGAACCACAACAGGGCGACGCCACACCGCTCGGCCGCGGGCGGATCCACGTGCAGGGTCCGCTCGACCGCAGCCTGGAGGTCGGGCAGGATCCACCGGATCGCCGCGTGGACCCGTAGGTCGTACGCGGACTTCGCCAGCTGGTCGATCTCGAACCGCCCGAGGCGCCGGTGCAGCGGCCCCCACGCCTCGGGCGCGTCGGACCGGTCGCGCGACGCCCGCTCGCGTACCACCGCGTACAGCTGGTACCGATCGTCGGGCTCGATCCGGAGCAGCGACGCCCGCACCAGCCCCTCGACATGGTCGAGCGCCGTGGCGATCGGGAGCTCGGCCACCGCCGCCACGTCGTCGAGGTCGAACGACGCGCTGAACCGCGACAGCTCGGCGAGGGTGCGACACAGCTCCGGGGGGAGGGCGTCGAACGACCGCTCGAGCACCTCGGCCATCGACCGGCGCCCGGGCCCACCCAGCACCCCGAGGGGCGCGTCGAGGAGCTCCGCCAGGCGAGACGGGGCCACCGCCGCGGTGCGCGCGGCGGCGAGCTCGATCGCGAGCGGGAGCCCGTCGAGACGCTCCAACACCCGGGCGATCGCCGGGTCCGCGGGGTCGACGACGGCGGCCCGCGCGAGGAACAGGGCCCGCGCGTCCTCCGGCTCGAGCGCGCCGACCGGGACCACCCGCTCGGCCGGGAGCCCGAGCGCCACCCGGCTGGTGGTGAGGATCCGCAGCCGAGGCGCGGCCACGAGCCAGTCGGACACGCGCTCGGCGATCCGCTCGACCGCGACCTCGCACTCGTCGAGCACCAGCACCGCGCCGCCGGCGCGGGCGAGCGCAGCGGAGGCGCTGCCGGTCGTCTCGAGCGCCGCGACCACCGCGCGGTCGAGCTCCACCGGGGTTCGCACGGTGCCGCACGCCACCTCGAACCCGACCTGGCGCAAGCGCGCGACGGCCTCTCGGGCGACCCGGCTCTTGCCGGCGCCGGCAGGTCCGACCAACGAAACGAGCCGCGCGCGCTCGAGCTCGTGTCCGATCCGCTCGAGCTCGGTCCGACGGCCGACGAAGCCGGGCGAGGGGTCTCGCGCGATCGGCTCGACCCCGTCGAGCCGCAGCCCGCGCCCGTACACTGCGATGAGGTGCGTCGGGGCGGCGGGGTCGGGGTGTTCCCTACGCAACCGCGCCGCGGCGGCAATGGTGATGCCGCGGGGCGGGCCCCTAGAACGCCCCGCCATCGGCGCGGTGGCTGAGCTCGAACCACTGCCACAGCGGTCGCAACGCGGCCTCGCCCCGAACCTCCTCCGGCGACAGCGTCCCCCCGAACACCCGGATCACGTCGTACAGCCGTGCGCGAGCGGTGTCGTCGCGGGCCGTCGGCAGGGCGCTCCGCGCGCCGGCGACGATCGCCGGGATCCGGCTCGGCTCGGCCACCGCGAGGCGGCGGAGCTCGTGCGCGGCCCACGCGCGGAGCAGCGGCTGGTACGCGGTGTCGGCGTACGCGGTGACCAGCGCGGGCAGCTGCTGGTCGGCGGACAGGGCCACGAGCTCGGTGCGCAGCGCCAGCTCGCGCCGAGTCTGCGCGCTGGCGCCGCCGGCCCAGTCGTCGAGGTGGGACCAGCCGATCCCGACCTCGTCCCGCTGGGCCTGACGCGCCGGGGTGGCGGCCGCCTCGGCTTCGGCGCGCAACTGGTCGAGCAGCGGGAGGTCCCCGAGATCGAACAGCAGGTGGTCCCAGTACGGCCACACCCGCCCGCCGGTGCGGAACGTGCCCCGCAGATCTTGGTCGATCCGCCGGTGCACCTCGGCGTCGACCCACGGTCGGAGCTCGGGCGGCGCCACCTGCACCAGCGTGTCGAGCACCTGCAGCGCGAGCTCGGGCCGGAGTTGGCCCGCCACCTGTCGGTCGAGGTACCAGACCTGCAGCGGGGCTGCGAGGCTCGACACCTCGTAGTGCTCGACCAGGGTGAGAGCGTCGCCGATCTGCACCTCTGGCACGTCGGGGCGCAGGTACGGACGGACGGCCCGGTCGACCGAGGCCGGACGCACCGGGGGGATCAGGGCGGGGGGCGTGTTGCCGCACGACCCGTCGCCGCGACGCTCGACGTACGCCGCCAGCTGCGCGGACACGTCGGGCGGATCGGTGGTCGGAAACGGCGTGAACCCCGCGAGCGCGGACGACATCCACCACGACACGTGCACCTCACCGACCGGACGGACGATCGGGGGTGGCCCTTACACCCGAGCCGCGGGCCAGCGGCAGGAGGTGGTCCGGATCGAGGGAGGCGGTGGTGCCGGTCGCGGTGAACCGGCCGATCCCGTCGACCACCGGCACCCACAGGTCGACCGGCCCCGACGGCGTGTCGACCCGCACCGGCACCTCGAGCCGGCCGAACGGGAGGTCGGACCGAACCTCACCGGTGAGCGTCGCCCCGTCCGCGGTCGTGGTCAGCCGGAGCTCGGGGATCAGCCCGACCTGGAGCCACCACCCGACGAACGGTTCCACGTCGACGCCCGCAGCTGCGGAGAACGCGGCGACCACCTGGGCGGAGTCGACCCTGCCCCCGCGGGTCGCGAGCTGGTTCACCGCGGTGAAGAACGCTTGGTCCCCGACCCGCGCCCGCAGGGCGTGCAGCAGGGTCGGGCCGCACCGGTACAGCGACCCCCACGTGGGGAACTCGACCGACACGTCGATCCCGTACGAGCCCCAGTCCAGGCACGTCTCCCGGTCGTACGCGCGCCACCGGGCGGCGGCCTCCGGACCGTACGCGGCGCGGGCGAACAGCTCGGCGTACAGCTGAGCGAACGACTCCGCCACCCACCGGTCCTCCGGCCGGGCCGGCAGCAGCCGGTTGCCGAACCATTGGTGCGCCACCTCGTGCGCCACGAGCAGCTCGGTGAGGTGGGGCAGCCCGGCCGACAGCTCGCTCGCCCACGCCGTCCGAGCCTGCTGGAGGGCCACCAGGCCGCTCGGCGCCTCCCCGAGGTACCCGTCCGGGGCGTCGGCCACCTGGAACAGCTGCAACCGAGTGAGCTCGAGCGGGGGCAACGTCTGCTGGTCGTACGCGACCACCATCCGCAGCAGCCCCGGGAACTGCTCGAGCGAGCCCCGCTCGGAGGCGAACAGGTCGACCTCCATCGCGGGCAGGCCGTCCACCGAGGGCTCGTCGCGCGACTCCCACTCGCCGAACGCGACCGCGAGGTACCCCGCGTTCGGCCTGGGATCGGACGACACCCACCCGAGGTCGTCGGGCGCCTCGACCGACACCGAGGCCTGCGCGAACGGCGCGTCTCCGACCTGCGGCACCGGGTACAACGGCGCGGTGCCGCGCCCGACGTGGCCCGCAGCCCTCGGGTTCCCGAGCGGCACCCGCACCGACACGGGGAGGTTCAACGTCACCGCCTCGCCCGGCGCGAGCGGGGTCGGCAGCACGAACCGCCAGGTGGCGTCGTCCGCCACCCCGGGCACCGGCGATCCGTCGGCGGTGGTGACCGGGCCGAGTGAAGGCCTCCGGTCGTCGGCGGACCCGAGCGCCCACAGCCCGCCGAGGCTCACGCGCACGACGTGGACCGGCACGTCGCCCGCGCGCACCGTGATCCGCGCCGCCACCTCGAGCGACACGTCGTCGGGCCCGCTCCGCTCCGCGCGCACCGTCACCTCCGCCAGCTCCGGGACCACGGGGGTGGGCGCCGGGCAGTCCCACCGGGTGAGGGTCCCGCCCCCGCCGCCCATCTGCGGGTCCGCCGCGACCGACACCACGTCGGTGCAGGCCACGCCGACGGTCGGGTCGCGCGACCAGGTGACCCACCCGTCGGTCCGGGCCGAACCGTGCTTCGGGATCGCGAGCCGCAGCCGCCGATCGCCGCGCAGGTCCACCACGGTGGGCGCGAGCTCGGCCGGCGCGTGGTGGGCGCGGACCAGCTCCGCCCACGCCGCCGCCTCCTCGACCGACCCGGCGAGCAGCCCCCGGGCTCGCCGGAGCGACCCGCCGGTCGCGCCCCTCCGGGCGGACGGGGGCAGCCCGGTGAGCCAGCGGTCGAGATCGGGGTCGGGGGCGAGGATCAGCACGGTGTCGGCGGTGGTGCGGAGCGGCTCGCCCCACACCAGCGCCCCGGCGTCGTCGACCGGCGAGTGATCGTAGCGGACGAGGCGGTTCGCGAGCGCGACCCGGTCGGCCTCGGACGCGAGCGGGACCTCGGCCGAGATCGTGCCGGTCCACACGAACCCGATCGGTCGATCGTCCCCCCGGACCGCGATCGGGGTGAGCACGCCGCCCCCGTCCAGCGTGAGGGTCCCGAGCTCGATCCGCAGGTGCTCCGCCACCAGCGGCTCCCCCTCGACCAGCTTCGGACCGTCCGGCACGGCCCAAGCCGCCGATCCCATCATCCACATCCCGACCTCCTGGTCCTTGACTGTCGTCGGCCGGAGATCGGACACACGCTCAGCCGAAACGGGCCGTCGATCGGTGCGGAGGCCACTCGGCTGTCGCCCGAGGAGCTTCGCGACGAGGCCGCGTTGCGACCGCTGTGTCCTTCCAGCGCACGCGTGCGAGCCGATCGTCGCCGCCACCTCAGTCCGGCGTGCAGAAGTCGTCTTCGATCCAGGCGCTCGCGCTGCCGAGGTTCAGCACGAACCCGGGCTCGACCCGGACCCGTGCCAGGCGCTCGCCCGCGCTCCACGCCGAGAGGATGCCGTGCGGGTCGTCTTCGTCCGACACGATGTCGAGGGTGACCTCGAACCGTCGGTCGTCTCGGTTCACCGCGACGCTCTTGTGCAGCTGGGAGTGCAGATGGTGCTCGTGGCGTCGGAGCACCTCGGAGGCCGTCTTGACCAGGACGAGGAACGCCGAGAGGTCCAGCGGCTTCGGGTTCTTCTTGTCGCGCCCCATCGTCCACGGGCCGACGAGCGCTGGCTCGGCCTCGCCGTCCTTGATCATCTCCACCGCCCAGCCCTCGTCCTCCTCGTTCTTGACCACCCGGGCCGTCCAGCCGTTCTGGCGCCAGAAGGTGGGCTGCTGGATGGGGGTGTCGTTCGTCGGATCCTCGGTCATGTGGAGCTCGGGGGAAGGCGGGAGCCACCCGTATCGCGGAGCGACACGACCATCCCGGAGTCGTTCACGGCTCCGGCAGAGTCGACCAGCGAGCGCGTCGGCTCCGATGTAAGCTCCGACGTGCGCGCCTCCCTCCCGCTGTTGGTGATCGCTGGTTGTGGGCCCGGGGGCGAGGACCTCGAGCTGCTGCCCTACCCCACGACCCCGGTGGACTGGTCGCCGTCCCCGGACGCGGTGTGCGGCGTCGACACACCGCTCGGCTCGGTCCTGCTGGGGCCATGGGACGACGCGGGCATCGGGGGCGCGGCAGCCGCGGGAGACCTGGACGGTGACGGCCTCGCGGACCTGGCGCTCACGGTCCACGCCGCCGAGACCGTCCTGACCGCGGGGTTCCGGGTCTACCGCGGCGTGGCCGGCGGGGTCGAGGACGAGGCGTGGGTCGGCGTGATGGGCCCGCCGGAGACCCAGCTCGGCGCCTCGCTGGCCCCATTGGGCGACGTGGACGGGGACGGCGTCGGTGACCTCGCGGTGGGGGTGCAGACCTTCGAGACCGAGCCCTCTCCGGCGTCGGTCGAGTTGTGGCTGGGGGGAGCGGCGGGCCTGACCCCCGCGAGTTGGTCCGCGCCCGGGCTGTCGGTGGCCGGGATCGACGCGGACGCCGACGGCCTGGGCGACGTGGTGGTCGGGGACGTGACCGCGCGCCAGGTTTCGCTGTACCTCGGTCGCCCCGGTGGTCCGTCCACCACGTTCGACGCGATCTCCGGCGGGGACAGCGGGTTCGGCCGGGAAGTCGGTCCGGCGGGGGACCTCGACGGGGACGGGAGGGAGGAGGCGG
>JBEBJC010001351.1:0-2007 GCA_040080105.1 Myxococcota bacterium | reverse complement strand
GTGTATAAGAGACAGACGACAACCCGTTGATCGGGCGGGCGCTCGACCGCGCGCTCGGCCTGACCCACCACGTCGAGGTGGTCACCACGCTCGAAGGGGGCCTCGAGCGGATCAACGGCCGGTGGTTCGATCTGGTGTTCTTGGATCTGCACCTGGGGGATGCCGACGGTCGCCACCTGTATCAGCAGGTGGCCGAGCGCTCGGCTGCGCAGGCACGCCGGATCGTGTTCGTGTCGGGCGGGTTCGAGCAGGAGGACCTGGACTTCTTCGAGGCCCAGGGGGTGGCGTGGGTCCGCAAGCCGTTCGGTGTGGCGGAGCTGCGGACGTTGGTCGCCGAGCGCCTCGGCGGGGACTGATCCCGCCCAGGGCGGTCGTGCTCCTCGGCGCCACCGCAGCGATGACGCTCGCCCTGATGCGCTACCGCGGGACGAACGTGAGGGTCGCCAGGTAGATGGCCGTGCCGCGCTCGCTGGTCTGGCCCTCGATCCACGAGATGTCGGGCTCGTCGAGCGGGGAGGTGTAGTTCGCGAACAGGAACGAGTGTGGGCCAGTGCGCACGGCTTGTACGAACGCGGTGTCGCCCACGCCGGGCACGTCCACGACGTGGACCACCGCGCGGGTGGTCGGCTCGACCCGGTACAGCGCGGTCCGCTTCGGCCGCGTGCTGTACGGGAGGAGGCCCTGGTCCTCGCCGAACGGCCCGCCCACGTCTCGCCGGGCCAACAGGTACAGATCGTCGCCGTGTCGCAGCAGCTCCGGACTGTCGTACCGCTCCGGGTCCGACACAGCGGGGCAGTCCCACGCGCCGAGGTCCTCGGCCGGGGCGGTGCACACCATGGCGCCTTTGCCGGTCTCGTCACCGTCCTCGTTGCGCGTCACGGTCCACAGCGAGCCGTCCTCGACGATCTCGACGGCGGCCTCGCTGTTCCCCCCGACGTACGCCGGGTCGGTGCCGACGGGGCCCCAGGTCCCACCGCCGTCGGTGGAGGCCTCGACGTGCACCTCGAGGATCCCGTCACCGTAGTGTTCGCCGGTGTAGCTGGTCCGCAGCAGGCGCCCGTCGCGCAGCTTGACGTCCCACACCACCCGCTGGGCACCTTCCTCGACGCGCTCGTCGGTCCAGTCGCCGGGCCCACATCGCGTCGAGCGCCACACCGCACGCGGGTCGAACGCGAACGGATCAGCGCCGAGCTCCAAGAAGTGCAGCGTCACCTCGCCGTCCCACAAGATGAGCTGTGGTTCGCGCACGTCGGCGCCCAGCGCGATGGTGTGTTCGTGTACCCAGCTCTCGCCGCCATCGGACGACGAGATCACGTGCATCTGGGCCTCCGCCGACGCGAAGTGGGTCGGCGCCGTCCGCCAGGCGAGGAACAACTGGTCGTCGGCGACGAGCAGGCTGACGTTGTTGTTCGCTGTGTCGGTGCCGACCGGCAGCGCGTCGGACGGGACGACGAACCGCGGCTCGGAGACCACGGGCGCGTAGTCACCGGGAGGCACGTCCCAGTCGGCAGGGTCGTCACTGGGTACCGGCGCGAGCCGGTCACACGCGCGATCGTCCCGGACGACGCGGTCACACCCGACGAGCCAGGGGAGTAGGGTCAGCGCGGTCTTCACGGCACCGAGATCCTCCAGCAGCGAGCAGGTCGTCGAACGGGCTTCCTCGTCCCAGTGCCCGCGGGCCGGACACCCGAGACGCTGGGGTCGGATGCCACAACGAAAAACACCCCGCGAACCAAGGTCCACGGGGTGTAAAGGGAGCCGGCGACACCTACTCTCCCACAAGGTCGCCCTTGCAGTACCATCGGCGCAGCGGAGCTTAACTTCCGAGTTCGGAATGGGATCGGGTGTGTCCCCCGCGCTATCATCACCGGCAAACTGATCTTCGATGTTTTCACACCGAAAGAAAATGGTGCATATAGGGATAGGGTCGACGCGGCATCGTCATCAATCGAACGCTCTGGCGAAATAAGCCGATCGGACGATTAGTACCGGTAAGCTGTACGCATT
>JBEBJC010001350.1:0-2013 GCA_040080105.1 Myxococcota bacterium | reverse complement strand
GAACGCTCCGCGCGGGATTGTGCCACCAGGCGGGCCGCACCGAACGTGAAAAAGCGAGGCAGGATGAGCGTTGACACGGGGGCCTCCGGGGCCTACCGCCGCCGCTACCGGGAGTCGATCGTGAGCTCGATCGGGCAATACGGGGCATACAGCCGGGTCGGGCGGATCGACACGTCGTACAGCCCGCTGTCGTCGCGGAACGCACGCCCGCTCGTCCGCACCACGTCACCGTCCGCGCCCAGGGTGCCGCCGGCCACCACCGCCCCGCCCGCCTCGCGGATCTCCACCTCGTACACGGAGTCGGCGGGGACCCGGGCGGCGATCACCTCGATCCGCCACTCGTCCCAGTCGCCGTCGTCGGACCAGAACCGCACCACCTCGGCGTCGGCCGCGTCCCGGCTCACCAGCACCAGCTCCGCGCGGAGCCGGCGCTCGGTGCCGGGGAACAGGTACGGCTCACCGCCGGGGCGCTCGTACCCGTCGTCGGCGCGGCCCAGCGCCTGGCCCTCGTCGACCTGGCCGTCGCAGTCGTTGTCGCGGCAGTCGGCCCGCTCGGCCGCGCCGGGTCGGACCCGCGGGTCTCGGTCGTCGCAGTCGCCGGCGTCCTCGGACGAGCCGTCGCCGTCGTCGTCGTACGCCACCGTGCCCTCGTCCACCCGCCCGTCGCAGTTGTCGTCCTTGCCGTTCGGGTCGGGGCGCTCCTGCTGGTCCGGGCCCACCGTGGCGTCACCGTCGTCGCAGTCCGCGCCCGCCTCGAACCCGTCGCCGTCGAGGTCCGACGCGTCACCGACCGCGAACCGGGTCGTGGTGGTGCCGACCGGGCCGGCCGGCCCCAGGAGCTCGACCTGCAGCGGGTGGACGCCCTCGCGGTGGGGGGGCAACGTGATCGGGGTGACCGCTCCCCTCACCGGGCCCTGCCCGTCCCACGACTCGCTGGCCGCCCGGTACCGGAGCCCGCGGGTGGCGCACCCCGGGTCGACCCGGAGCTCGAACCGCGGGCTCGCGCCGACCTCCCACGCCGGGCGGTCGCCGACCACCTCGAACGCGGCGACCTCGGCGCGGAACGGAACCGTTCGCTCCGTGACGTCGGCGATCTCGGCGGTGAGCTCGATCGGCTCGCCGAGGGCCGCCTCCCCCTCGACCTGCAGCGTGTGGGTCCCCCAGACGTCGGGCCAGGTGCCGAGCACCTCCGCGCCGCGCCGCACGCGCACGGTGTGGGCGCGCGCGTCCGCGACCTCGACCGTCGCCGACCACGAGCCGCAGCCGGCTTCGACCACGTCGAACCGCGTGATCTGCGGCGGGCCGAACCAGCCCGAGCAGCCGAGCACCACCAGCGACCACACGAGCAGCAGGGAGGTCCGCACGACCCGGGGATACCGCGCCCCGGACCCCGCGGCTGTTTCGAGGGGTGACATCACCTCCTCCCCCGGACTTCCGCGCCGGGCCAGGAGCGTCGGATAGGAGGGGGTACCGGAGGTTGGCCATGGAGTCGTTGGACCCCGACCGGATCCACTACCCAGAGAGTGACGGCCGACCGATGGCGGACAACACCGTGCAGTTCCGGTGGATCGTCGTCCTCAAGGAGAACCTCGACGCCCTGCTGCCGGACTTCGTGGGCGGGGATCTGCTGTGGTACCCGGTGCTGGGCAACCCGAAGGTCCGGGTCGCGCCCGACGTGCTGGTCGCGCTCGGCCGCCCGAAGGGCGACCGCGGCTCGTACCGACAGTGGGAGGAGGCTCACGTCGCCCCCCAGGTGGTGATGGAGGTCCTGTCTCCGTCGAACACCGTGCGGGAGATGTTCGAGAAGCTCGGGTTCTTCGATCGGTACGGCGTCTCGGAGTTCTACCTGCTCGACCCCGACGAGCACACCCTGCAGGTGTTCGTCCGGTCCGACGGCGGACTGCGCGAGGTCCTGCACGAGGCCCCGAGTGACGGGTGGGGGAGAGGGGAAAACGTGCTTCACCCCGGCTCTAACCGGCCCCCCTCCCCTCTGGGGAGAGGGTCGGGGTGAGG
>JBEBJC010001349.1:0-2013 GCA_040080105.1 Myxococcota bacterium | reverse complement strand
GTGCAGGGGATGCGCGCCGCCGGGTGGACCGACGTGCCGGTGCTCGCCGTCGAGACCCACGGCGCCGCCTCGTATGCGGCCGCGCTCGCCGCGGGCCGCCCGGTGACCCTCGACGCGATCACCACGCTGGCGCTCACCCTGGGCGCGCGCACCGTGTGTGAGCGCTCGGTGGCGCTCGCGCAGGTCCATCCGATCTCGTCGTGGACCTGCGACGATCGGGCGGCGGTGGCAGGGTGCGGCGCGTTCCTCGACGATCACCGGGTGCTGGTCGAGCCGTCGTGTGGGGCGGCGCTGGCCGCGGTGTACGGGCGCGCGCCCGCGGTGCTCGACGCGCCGTCGGTGCTGGTGGTGGTGTGCGGAGGGGCGGCGGTGACCCGCGAGCAGCTGGGCGCGTGGGAGCGATCGGTCGGCGGGTGACGCCTCCGAACCGGCCCTGGGTGCGGTATCCTCGGCCCCATGTGGTTGTGGCTCGTCAGGACCGGACACGCAGCGCCGGAGGCGTGTAACGGCGTCGACGACGATCTGGACGGCCGGGTCGACGAGCCGCCGTACCTGACCGCGGCCGATGGAGACGGCGACGGAGCGGGCGCCGACCTGTCCGCGACGCTCACCGACAGCTGCGGGGATCCGGCGGCGGGTGACTGCGACGACGGTGATCCGGCGATCGGGCCGGGCGCCGCCGAGGCGTGCAACGGCGTCGACGACGACTGCGACGGGGCGATCGACGAGGAGGCCTGCCCGTGTGAGGTCGCCGTCGACGCGGGTGTGTGGCAGCTGTGCGACGAGCTCGTCTCGTACGAGGTCGCGTCGCAGCGCTGCGCCGAGGACCCGCCGTATGGGCTGGCGATCGTCGACGACGCCGGACAGAACGCCGCCCTCGCCGGGGTCGTCGGGCCGCTCGCGGCGTCGTCGACCGGGGCGTGGATCGGCCTGTCGGACCGGGTCACCGAGGGTGTGTTCGCGTGGGACGCCGATCCGGCGCGGCCGGTGGCGTACACGTCGTGGCGTGTCGGCGAGCCCAACGACAACCTCGGCGTGGAAGACTGCGTCGAGATGGAGGTGACCGGGCTGTGGGACGACCAGATCTGTGGAGACCTGCAGCCGTTCTTGTGTGAGGCCGAGGTCGCCGCGTCGTCGTTCTGGGCCGACGCGGACGGGGACGGCTTCGGGGATCCCGCGGCGCCGGTGTCGGCGTTCGCGCTGTCCGGAGGCGTGACCACGAACGGCCTGGACTGCGACGACGCCGACCCGGCGGCTCCGCGGCGGGGGTACGCGGACCTCGACGGCGACCAGTTCGGCGGGGTCGACCTCGGGATCGGGTGCGACGGGATCCCCACCGCCGGGGACTGCGTCGACGTCGACCCGGACGTGAACCCCCTCGGGATCGAGTCGTGTGACGGGATCGACGACGACTGTGACGGCGTCCCGGACGACGGGACCGGGGGGCCGTGGTGGCCCGACGTCGACGAAGACGGCTACGGCGACGCCACCGCCGCGCCGTCGAGCGCGTTGTGCCCCCCGGTGGGGACCGTCGCCAACGGGCTCGACTGCGCCGACGCCGATCCGTACGCGAACCCCGAAGCCGAGGACCAGCCAGGGGACGGGGTCGACGCCGACTGCGACGGCTCGGACGACCCAGCTCCGGACTCCGATGGGGACGGCCTGTCCGACCTGCTCGAGGCCGAGCTCGGCACCGATCCGGCTCAGGTCGATACCGACGGGGACGGCCTGTGGGACGGCGCCGAGCTGGACCTCGGGACGACCCCCACCGACCCCGACAGCGACGCCGACGGGTGGTCCGACGGGGAAGAGGGGGGTGGCGACACCGACCTCGACGGCGTGATCGACGCGCTCGACCCCGACGACGACGGAGACGGCGTGCCGACCGCGGACGAGCCTGGGGGGGACCTCGACCAGGACGGGCTCCCGAACCACCTCGATCCCGACTCGGACGGGGACGGCGCACACGACGGCGTCGATCCGGACCCGACCGACCCGGGTGGGGGCCCGCGC
>JBEBJC010000261.1:0-9686 GCA_040080105.1 Myxococcota bacterium | reverse complement strand
GGGGGCGGCTGGCCCGGGCGGCCTAGCTAGGGCGCCCTCGCGGACGTTACCCCGCGTGGTCATCCATTACGCGGGCGCACGGCCGCGGGGCGCTACTCCACCAGCGAGCGGGTCCATCCGCTCGAGGAGGAGCCATGAAGCTCAGGTTCGTCCCGCTGGCCGTCGTCGTCCTGTCCGCCCTCGCCTGCGGCGGCAGCCCGTGCTCGCGGCCGAAGCGCGACCGATGCGACAACAAAGGGGACTCGCGCCGCGTGCCAGGTGGTGGTCAAGTCGGCCAGCTCCAACGCCTGCGAGGTGGCGCTGTCGAAGCCCAACTTCGCCACCTGCCAGTGAGCCCTGGACGGGGCCCCGCGGCCCCGTCGTCTTCCATCTCACAAGGTCCCGCCGAGCACCAGGTACACCGCTCCCGCGCTCGCGCTCACGCCCTTCGCGGTAGCGGCGAGATCCGTCCACCCATCCCCGTCCACATCTCCCGCCGCCAGCCCGTAGCCGAGGAATGCCGATCCCGCCGACCCCTCCAGCCGCCTCGTCGAACCGCACGTCCCCCGCCAGGGGCCCCTGGAACACTCCCACCGCGCCGGACTCCGCGTAGGGTTCGGCCCAATACGGCGCGCTCACCGCCAGATCGTCGCCCCATCGCCCGAGAAATCCCCGAGCCCCGCCACGTCCCACCCGCAGTACCCGGCGTTCGTCACCCCGTCGATCGTCGCGAACGTCACAGCGGCGAGATCGTTGTTGCCCGCCCACGGCGTCGCGCCCCCGCCGATCACCCACACCTGCCCCGATCCCGACCCGCCCACGCTCGTGTACGCCGGGTCGGCGGCGAGCAGGTCCGCGTAGCCGTCGCCGTCCAGATCGCCGCCGGCACGCACCAACCGGCCGAAGTCCCATCCGGTCGTCCCCGAGCCGTCCGTCACGCGGGGCAGGCGCTCCGCGCGCGCGGGTTCGTGGTGCGCGAGGTCGAGCTCGGCGAGCTGCGCGCGGGTGACGGCTCGCTCACCTGCTTGTCGATCGTGCTCGACGGCTGACCGGAACCCGGAGCGCGACCGTCCGGTCTCCGGAGCGGACCCCGCCGACTCCCGGCGTCCGTCCGTCCGGCCCGGGTGGTCCAACCTCTGCACGCCGGAAGCCGGAGGTGGCTGTGATGGGGTGGCTCGTCGCTTGTTCGGAGGAGCGCCCGGTAGAGGCCGGGTCGATCGAGCAGCTGGCGTACAGCTTCGACTCGGACTGGGAGTACACCGAGCTCGGCGGCGCGAACTACTTCGTCCCGGTGGACGTGGAGCCCGACGGGTGGCTCGACCTGATCGGGTCGGGGGCGTCGTCGATGTCGTGGTACCGGGGCCCGACCTGGGTCGCGGGGCCGTTGACGGGGATGGGCACCGCGGCCTCGGTGATCGACGTCGACCAGGACGGCGACCTCGACCCCGTGTACGGGCAGCAGGACCTACTGTGGGTGTCGAACCTCGGGTCCGGCCAGTTCGGCGCCCCGGTGCCGCTGCTGACCGACGTGTTCGAGTGGCCGGTCCGGTTCGACGCCTCCGACCTCGACGGCGACGGAGACCTCGACCTGGTGGTGGATGAGGCGGGGGTCGACGTGCTGCGGGTGGAGGCGGACGGCCCGTCGTCGCTCGGGGTCCCCACGCTCCTCGACGTGACCGGGGCCTACGTCGGCTTGGCGGACCTCGACGGGGACGGCCTCGCCGAGGTGGTCACCACCACCGCGGACGCGGTGTTCGCCTCGCCGAACCTGGGGTCGTCGTTCGGCCCTCCGGCGCAGATCTGCGACTGCGCCGTGCGCGAGGTCGAGCTGGTGGACTTCGACCGGGACGGTGACGTCGACCTGCTCACCGTCGACGCCACCGGGTGGGTCCAGTGGCACGACAACGTCGGCGGCTCCCTCGCTCCGGCGGTCGACCTGGTGTTCGGTTCGCCCGGGTCGCCGGTGGCGGCCGGGGACTTGGACGGCGACCTGGACCTGGACCTGGTGATCGGGTGGCAGGGAGCGGGGCTACAGGTCGTGGAGAACGACCACGGCGCGTTCGCGCAGCCCCTCGCCACGTTCTACGTGTTGTGGGCCGGGATCGACGACTGCCAGGTGCTCGACCTGGACGGTGACCACGCCGCCGAGGTCGTGGGCCTCGGAGCGATCGAGGGGTTCTGGGACGCCACCCCGATCCCGACGAGCTGGGTGTTCCACAACCCCGGCTACCCGGACCTCGACGGCGACGGGCTGTCGGACGAGGCGGAGGTCGAGCTCGGGACCGACCCCGGGGACCCCGACAGCGACGGCGACGGCGTGCTCGACTACGAGGACGCGCTCGGCGTGGGTGTCGTCGACAGCCCCACCGGCACCGAGACGACCGGTGGAACGACGACCCCCGACGACGCCGACTCGGAGCCGGACGAGTCCGAGCCGCTCGACTCGGGCTCCGAGACCCGCGTCGACACCGGCGCGGGACCGGAGGTGGTCTCGGCGTCGGGGGGTGGTTGCGCCTCCTCCCCGGCCGGTCCGTTCACGGCCGCGGTGGCGGTGTTGGCGCTCCCGTGGGCGCGCACCCGCCGGCGGACGGTCAGCGCCGGCGGGTGAGGTCGCCCAGCGCGCGGAACGCCTGACCGGAGCCGGAGCACCCCCCTCCGGTTCCCGGAGAAGGCCCGCCGACTCCCGGCGTCCGTCCGTTCGGTGGGTGTGGTCCGAACCCTGCTGGCCTCATGGCCGGAGGTACGCATGATGGGATGGTTCGTCGCTTGTTCGGAGGAGCGCCCGGTGGAGGCCGGGTCGCTCCGGCAGCTGGCGTACAGCGTGGACTCGGACTGGGAGCGCACCGAGCTCGAGGGCATGACCCACGTGGTCGCGGTGGACCTCGAGCCCGACGGGTGGCTCGACCTGCTCGGGCCGGCGGCGGATGTGCCGTGGGATCCGTCGGAGCTGTCGTGGTACCGCGGCCCCACCTGGTTCAAGGGGCCGCTGACGGGCATTGGGACCGCAGTCACGGCGATCGACGTCGACCAGGACGGCGACCTCGACCCTGTGTTCGGGCGGGACGACCTGCTGTGGGCCCCGAACCTCGGGTCCGGCCAGTTCGACGCCCCATTGAAGTTGCTGGCCGACGTGTTCCACTATCCGGTCCAGTTCGATGCCTCCGACCTCGATGCCGATGGGGACCTCGACCTGGTGGTGGCGGACCTGGGCGGGGTGCTGCGGGTCGAAGCGGACGGCCCCTCGTTCGGGGTCCCTGCGCTCGTCGACGGAGCGGGGGACTACGTCGGCCTGGCGGACCTCGACGGGGATGGCCTGGCCGAGGTGGTCAGCACGTATGCGGGCGCCGTGTTCGCCTCGGCGAACCTGGGGCCCGCGTTCGGCCCGCCCACGGTGATCTGCGACTGCGGGGTGAGCCGGGTGGAGCTGGTCGACTTCAACCATGACGGAGAGGTCGACCTCCTCACCGTCGACCCCACGGGGCTCGTACAGCTGCACGAGAGCTCGGGCCCGGGCACGTTCGCGGCGCCGGCCGACCTGGCGCTCACTTCGCCCGGCTCGCCAATGGCGGCCGGCGATGTCGACGGCGACCTGGACCTGGACCTGGTGGTCGCGGCGGGGGAGTACGGCCTGCAGGTACTGGCGAACGACGACGGCGTGTTCACGCGCCCGTTGACTCAGTTGTTCGTCTTCGGGGGCTGGTTCACCGATTGCCAGTTGCTCGACCTGGATGGGGACCGGGCCGCGGAGGTCGTTGGGACAGGCGGCTTCGACGACTGGTGGACCCCGTTCCAGGCGAGTTGGGTGTTCCACAACCCCGGCTACCCGGACCTCGACGGCGACGGGCTGTCGGACGAGGCGGAGGTCGAGCTCGGGACCGACCCCGGGGACCCTGACAGCGACGGCGACGGCGTGCTCGACTACGAGGACGCGCTCGGCGTGGGTGTCGTCGACAGCCCCACCGGCACCGAGACGACCGGTGGAACGACGACCCCCGACGACGCCGACTCGGAGCCGGACGAGTCCGAGCCGCTCGACTCGGGCTCCGAGACCCGCGTCGACACCGGCGCGGGACCGGAGGTGGTCTCGGCGTCGGGGGGTGGTTGCGCCTCCTCCCCGGCCGGTCCGTTCACGGCCGCGGTGGCGGTGTTGGCGCTCCCGTGGGCGCGCACCCGCCGGCGGACGGTCAGCGCGGGCGGGTGAGGTCGCGCAGGGCCTCGTTCCGGAGCTGCTCCTCCAGGATCGACGTCTTGAGCTGCTCCTGGCGGAGGTGCTCCCGGGCGGTCAGCGCGGCGACCCACCGGGCCACCCCCCACCGGAGGGCCATCAGCGCGGAGAACGCACCCAAGCCCGACAGCAGCGCGATCACGATCAGCGCGAGGCTCGACGTGGCCATGGTCACCTCCCCGCGATCGCGGCGGTCTGGCCCACGTCGAGGATCAGGCTCGCCCCGTCGCCGCCCGACACCACCGGGAGCTTGCCGTCCCACTGGTTGGCCTTCTGCGCCTCGATCTCGAGCTCGCGCAGCGCGAGCAGCTGCGGGGTGATCGACGCGGCGATCAGCCGGTTCGCCTCCGCCTGGGCGGTCGCCTGGGTCAGCTGCGCCTCGGCCGCGGCCTTCGCGGTGGCGACGATCTTCTTCCCCTCGGCCTCGGCCGACGCCACCTCGCGCTCGACCCGCTGCGCGTTCTGGGTCGCCGCCGTCGACGCCTCCATCGCCTCCTGCACCTGGCGCGGCAGGCGGACCTCGGAGTTCAGGGTGAGCCGGGTCACCATCAGGCCCTTCGGGTTGAACTCCTCCTGCACCTTGCCCTCGGCGCACTTGAACAGCTCTTCCTTGCGCGGCCCGTAGATCTCGTCGACCGACATCGTGGACGCGCACATGTTCAGCCCGTTGCGGACCGAGTCGCGCATCCGGGTGTGCACGGTCTGCTCGAGATCGTACCCGAACGTCTGGACCATGGTGACCACGTCGGCGTCCGTGGGGGCGATCACGAAGCCCACGCCCACGTCGACGTTCACCTTTTGCCCGTCGCGCCCCGCGAACGTGATCGACTCGTCGAGCGAGGCCCCCTCGGCGGGCGACTGGTTCCACACCGCCCGCTGCTCGCGGCTCACGATCTCGTAGTAGTTGGTGCAGTACGCCAGCGTCGGCCAGTACCGGCCCTGCCGCAGCACCGCGGGCTCGGTGGAGCCCCCGCACACCGGCACCTCCAACACCACCGTGCCGGGCGTGACCGTGTCGCACCCAGCGAGCGCGAGCACGAGCCAGAACCATCGCGACATGACGACCTCCGGAGGGTCACCCAGCGACGATCGTGCCACCTCGCCGTACGGTCGTACGCCGAACTTCCGCGGGAGGCTGAGAAGAAGTCTCAACCCACTGAACTGAGTCTCTGCGGAACCGCCGCCGGCGCCCGGTGTCGGTGTTCCCATGTGGTGGTGGTACGCCTGTGCACAGACCCCGACCGCGTCCGCTCCGACGCCGCTCGACCCGACCCCGACGTACGCAGAGCGGGTCGCCGCGATCGCCCGAGCCCGCGACGAGGTCGCCACCTGGTCGGACGCGGCGCTGCGGGCCTGGCTCACCGATCGGGTGGAGCTCGAGCTCGTGCCGGCGTGGATCGACACCGGGTGGGACTTCTACGGCACAGCGGCGGCACCTGGGGCCGGGGACATCGCGTGCGGGCACTTCGTCGGCACCATCCTCCGGGACGCCGGGTTCGAGCTCGACCGCCTCGCCGTGGGGGCCCTCGCGTCGGAGCACATCCTCGGGCTGTTCACCTCGCCGGCCGAGCGACGGCGGTTCCGCGACCAGACCCCGGACCAGATCGCGGCCGCGCTCGAGGCGGCGCCGGACGGCTGGTACGGCGTCGGGCTCGACTTCCACGCCGGGATGTTGTTCGTTCGCGACGGACACCTGCGGTTCTGCCACTCGAGCTGGGTGGTCGACCGGGTGACGTGTGAAGACCCCCGGGACAGCCGCGCGTTCCCCTCGCGGTATACGGTAGTGGCTCCGTTCCTCACCGACCGCGCGCTCGCCGCGTGGCGGGCGCGGGCGCCGATCACGCCGCGGTGACGATCCGGCCGACCTCGGCCAGCACCGCTGGGTCTTGGTCGCACACCTCCCGCCGCGTCGGACCACGTCGCGGCCACCCCGAACGCCTCCGCCTGCGCTCGGAGCAGCGAGGGTAGGCCGGGCACCGCGGGAGGGCTGCTGCGCGCAACGTGCGTCCGGTCGGGGTGCGACGTTCACCCCCGCCCGGTGGAAACGCGGTGTTGGTTCGTTCGGCTCCTCCAGCTCCCGTCGTCGGCGCGACCCCAGGGCACCTCTCCCGGAGTACGCCGTGGGCCTAGCGATTCGCTTCGTTGGTCCAATGGGTGGCGGAGGCCCCGCCGGCCTCGGGACGAGCTGCGGTGCCGGCTCGGTCCGTTTCGAGTGTTGGCCGTTGCGGTGGATTCCCGTCTCGGGTAGGCAATCTCGGGAGGGTGGGGATGTGGTGTTTCCTTCGGGCCTTCGGGCCTGATGGCTGTTGGGGTGGCGATCGCGGTCGAAACAAGGGGCAACAGCGAGCTCGACCCCGATCCTACACTACTCGTGGGCTGGGCGGACGATGGTGTCCGGCTCGCAGGGGACAACGAGTTCACGCCGTCCTGCGAAGGGAATCCCAGCCAGGAAACATGGGCAAATCTTGACTACATGGGGGACACCTGTGGGGGCACCCTCGAGGATCGGGGCACCTACCTCGACTGGATGCGGGCGTTCTGGGACGCCGACCAGGGGCAGGGGCTGACCACCGAGCAGATCTTCGACCTGTGGGACGAGGCGAACCCCAAGGATTGGGACTCGTCCGGGGGCGGCATCACCAGCGCCGACGATCCACAGGAGCGGTTGGAGGCCGCTGCTTTGTCCCTGTCGGTCTCCACCGAG
Organism: Myxococcota bacterium; assembly: GCA_040080105.1. GTDB lineage: Bacteria > Myxococcota_A > UBA796 > UBA796 > JACKER01. Next base: position 2,778 of record JBEBJC010000261.1, on the reverse strand, counting down.
TGGAACAACGTGGACAACGTGAACGGTGTCCGCTGATGTGGGCGCTCGCGGCGTGCTCGGGCGAGGATCGCGACCACGACGGGTGGACGCTCGCGGCGGGAGACTGTGACGACCGCGACCCGGATCGGTACCCCGGGGCGGCGGATGTGCCGAACGACCACCTGGACTCGGACTGCGACGGGGTGGACTCCGGCTCCACCGCCCGCTTGACCACCGCCGACGCGGTGGTGCGGGGCCCGACCGAGTACACCGAGTTCGGGCATCCGCTGGCGGTCGGTGACGTGGACGGAGACGGGGTAGATGAGCTGTGGGTGGGCTCGCAGGCGTTCCATCCCCAGGGCTTCGGCAAAGAAGGCGTGGCGACGCTGTTCGACGGGGCGGACCTCACGAACGTGCGGACGTGGGAGGGGGATGCCACCTGGCAGGTCCTCGGCCAGGGCGTCGCCGTCCTGCAGTCTACGGAACCCAAGCTGGTGGCGACCCAGCTACAAAAGGTGTGGGTGCTCGATCCGAAGGGGCCTGGGGGCCATCCGGAGGAGATCGACGCGGTGGAGATCGCCAACGATCCGGAGGGCTACCTCACCGGGGTCTTCATGGCCGCCGCCCCGTTCTTCGGGGGCGCTCCCGACGATCTCGCTATTCAATGCGCCACTGGGCAGGACGCCAACGGGCAAATCGGCTCGGTGTGTCTGTTCGCCGCTCCGTTCGACGCCGATCGGTCCTTCGCCGCGCCGGATCTGGTGGTCGGGGCGGAGCGGTACTTCGGCGCGTCGCTCGCCCGCGGGGACCTCGACGGAGACGGCGCCGCCGATCTGCTGGTCGGCTCGCAACCGGACGACGAGGCCGGTGTGCTGTACCGGTTCGCCGGGCCGCTGCCCCGCGGTCGGCTGGGAGTGGAAGCCGCCGACCACAGCTGGTGGGGTGAGGCAGCTGGGGACTGGCTCGGCGAGCGGACCATCGCCGCGGACATCGACGGAGACGGGTTGGATGAGGCGTTGACGTCAGCGATGGCCTGGCCCGGAGGAGCCCACCTCACCGCCGGCAGCGAGCGGCGGGGCCGGGTGTATGCGTTCGCGGTGGACACGCCCGACGCCGCGCGCTCCCCGTTCGTGCTCGACGGAGACCCTGGGTTCCAGCACCTCGGGGCGGCGATGGCGAGCGGGGACTTCGACGGCGACGGCCAGATGGACCTGGCGGTGGGCAGTCCTTCGCTGCCATCCCTCGACCCGACGGTGCCCGGTCGGGTGCTGGTGTTCTACGGCCCCCTGCTCGGGCACCACCCGGCGTCGGAGGCCAACCTGTCGTATGCGGGAGAGGTGCCAGGGGACGGGGCGGGTTCGGCATTGGCGAGCGGCGATCTCACCGGCGACGGCGCGGCGGACCTCGTGGTGACGGCGCCGTACAACGACCAAGCCGGGCAGGACGCAGGCAAGGTGTACCTGCTGGCCGGGCCGCTCCTACCCTGAGCCCGGTTGTCGCCGATCACGCCGCGGTGACGATCCGGCCGACCTCGGCCAGCACCGCCTGGTCTTGGTCGCGCACCTCCGGGTGGTACCCCGCGGTCTGGTAGTACGCGGCCACGATCCGCGGCGCCCCCTGGGGTGGGAACCCGATCGCCACGTCGTTGTACCGGTTGCCGAGGCCCTCCGAGAACGCGGTGCCCGTCTTGTCTCCCGCGCGCCAGTCGGGCGGGAACCCTGCCCGCAGGCGCTTGGCGCCGGTCTCGGTGGCGACCATCCACCCGAGCAGCCGCTCGCGCGAGCTCGGCGACAGCGCGTCGCCCAGCAGGATCGTCGCGGCGAGCCGCGCCATCGCGGTCGGGGTGGTCGTGTCGCGCTCGTCTCCCGGTTCGACTACGTTCAGCTCGGGCTCGAGCCGGTCGAGCCGGGTCGCCGGGTCCCCGAGGGCCCGCAGCCGCGCGGTGAACCCCTCCGGGCCGCCGATCAGCCGGAGCAGCAGGTTCCCTGCCACGTTGTCGCTCTGCATCTGCGCCGCCGCGAGCAGCTGGTCGAGTGTGGCGCCCACCCCCACCAGCGGCGCGGTGATCGGCGCGTGGTACACGAGGTCCTCCGCGACGATCGGGAGGTGCTGGTCGAGCGACAGCCGGCCGGCGTCGACCTCCTGCAGGATCACCGCGACCAACGGCATCTTGAAGGTGGAGCACATCGCGAACCGCTCGTCGAGGCGGTGGCCGACCAACCCGGAGCCGGTGAGCACCGCCACCCCCAACGTCCCGCCGACGCTCGCCTCGAGCGCCGCGAGCTGGTCGGAGATCGACGCCGCCCCGCTCGCCGGCGCCTCGGTCGCGTCGATCGGGGCCCGCCCCGCGCACGCCACCAGCCCGCACACCGTTCCCCGGAGCCAATCTCGCCGCGTGATCGTCATCGGCGCAGCCTATCAACGGCAGGTGAACACGTCCGCCAGCGCCGCCTGCCGGGTGACGATCCGCGCGCGGGCTTCCGGCGTGCCCGAGAACCGCGCCCCCGCGGTCACCTGGACCACGGTGAACTGCCGGTCCGCACCGTCGCACCGGAGCGGCTGGCTCCGGCTCCCGCGCACGCCCAGCGCGCCCCAGCTCGGGCACACCTCGTCGAGGTCGTTCAGCCGCAGGTCCCCGATCGACAACGCGACCAGGCACGGAGGCTCGGAGCAGTCGGACTCCAACAGCTCCACCGCGGGCGGGCAGCCCGCCAGCCCCTCGTCGATCGCGGACTCCACTCGCTCGCGCTCCGCCGGGTCGGACCAGATCGCGGCCACCCCGAACGCCTCCTCCGACAG
>JBEBJC010000260.1:0-9695 GCA_040080105.1 Myxococcota bacterium | reverse complement strand
CCCGTCGCAGGAACACGATCTTGTCGCCGCTCTCCGACACCGCGACCTGTTGGTTCACCGCGCGCGGGAGCAGTGTCGGGAGCTCGCACAGCTCGTGGTAGTGCGTCGCGAACATCGCTCGGCAGCCGATCCGGTCGTGCAGGTCTTCGGCGACGGCCCACGCGATCGACAGGCCGTCGTAGGTCGAGGTCCCTCGGCCGATCTCGTCGAGGACGACGAGAGAACGTCGGGTAGCCTCCGTGAGGATGGTCGCGGTCTCCGACATCTCGACCATGAACGTCGAGCGCCCGCGCCGGAGGTCGTCCGCCGCCCCCACCCGGGTGAAGATCCGGTCGCACAGGCCGATCCGCGCCGACTCGGCGGGCACGAACGACCCGGCGTGGGCGAGCAGCGCCACGATCGCCACCATCCGCAACACGGTGGACTTCCCCGCCATGTTCGGCCCGGTCAGGATCACGAGCTGACGCTCGCGGTCGAGCGACACGTCGTTCGGGACGAACCGCTCGGCGGTGGCGGCCTCGACCATCGGGTGGCGCCCGCCGGTGATGTCGACGCCCACCTCGGCGTCGATCGTGGGGCGCGCCCACCGCAGCCGCACCGCGACCTCGGCGAACGTGGACAGCGCGTCGAGCGACGCCAGGTGGTCCGCGATCTGCCCGAGCTCCGGGCTGCGCGCCGCGATCCGGTCGCGCAGGCCCGCGAACAGCTCGGCCTCGAGGGCCTTCCGGCGGCTGTCGGCGCCGAGCACCCGATCCTCGAGATCCTTGAGCTCCGGGGTGACGAACCGCTCGCAGTTCGACAACGTCTGCTTGCGCAGGAACCGATCGGGCACCTTGTGCAGGTGGGCGGTCGTGATCTCGATATAGTACCCGAACACACGGTTCGACCGGATCTTCAGCGAGGTGATCCCCGTCTTCGACCGCTCCTCCGCCTCCAAGGCGTCGATGACCGACACCCCGTCGAGTGAGGTGCGCACGAGCTCGTCGAGCTCGGGGTGCACCCCCTCCCGGATCAAGCCCCCCTCCCCGACCGCGACCGGTGGCTCGTCGACCACGGTCCGGTCGATGTCGTGGGCCAACGCCGCCAGCACCTTGCGCAGCGACTCCGACGGCAGGTGCGGGCGGGCCGCCCCGATCTCCGCCACCGCGCCGATCACGGCGGGCACCGCCAACAGCGAGCGACCGAGAGCACGCACGTCGCGAGGGTTCGCGGTGCCCTGCGCGACCCGAGCGGTGATCCGGGCCACGTCTGCCACCTCGGCGAGCGCCGCGCGGAGCTCCCGCCGCGCCGAGGGGTGGTCCACCAACGCCTCGACTGCGGCGAGGCGGGCCTCGATCGCCGGTCGATCGATCAACGGGAACGACAGCCAGTCGCCGATCCGGCGCGAACCGAGCGCGGTGGACGACTGGTCGAGCAGGTCGACCAGTGAGCCCTTGCGGCGGCCGTCGATCGCGGTCTTGAACAGCTCGAGGTTCCGGCGGCTGGTCTCGTCGACCACCACGAACGCCTCGGCTCGGTACCGCTGCGCGCGGTGCACGGTGGTGCCGAGATCTCGGCCCAGACGGGTCCGCGCGTAGTGCAACACGGCCGCGGCGGCCGCGGCGGCGAGGGGCTCCGGGATCGCGATCAGGCCGAGGATCGCCGCTGTGGCGGCACCTCCCCAGCTCTCGGAGTCACCCACGCTCACGGTCACCCCGTCGAGCGCCTCCCCCAGCTCGCGCGGGTCGACGCCTGGCCCCGGGATCAGCTCGCGCGGGCCGAACCGCCCGATCTCCGCCCGCGCGGCCGGGAGCTGGTCGACCTCGGTGACCCGCAGGTCGCCGGTGGTCGCGTCGAGGAACGCGAGCCCGTACCCCCCGGCCTCGCCGCGGGTGATCGCCGCCAACCAGGTCGCGGCGTGCCCGGCGAGGGTGCTCGAGTCGAACACCACCCCGGGGGTGACCACCCGCACGATCTCGCGCTTCACCAGCCCCTTCGCGAGCGCGGGATCCTCGACCTGCTCGGCGATCGCCACCCGGTACCCAGCGTCGGTCAGGCGCTGGATGTAGCCGGGGGCGGCGTGGTGAGGGACCCCCGCCATCGGGATCGGCGACGGGTCGTTCTTGTTCCGGCTGGTGAGGGTGAGATCGAGCTCCCGCGCGGCCAGCTCGGCGTCTTCGAAGAACATCTCGAAGAAGTCGCCCATCCGGAAGAACAGGATCGCGTCGGGCTGGGCCGCCTTGAGCGCCCGGTACTGCTCGAACATCGGCGTCTGGCTCACGACGACCTCAACCTCACCGCGTAGTGTGCGTCCTCTCCCTGCTGCGGGGGCGCGAGCTCCAGGGTGTGCTCGACCGCGAACCGGCGGTGGGTCGCGAGGAAGTCGCGCACCACGAGCTCCCCCTCCTCCGGCTCCGGGCTGCACACGGCGTACACCAGGGCGCCCCCGGGGCGAACGTGCACCGCCGCGCGTCGCAGCACCTCGCGTTGGACGTCGGCTGCGCCGAACAGATCGTCGGGCGTTCGCCGCCAGCGGATCTCCGGGTGGCGGCGCACGGTGCCGAGCCCGGTGCACGGCGCATCGACCAGCACCGCGTCGAACCGCCTGTCCGCGAGGTCCGACCGGGTCCAGTCGACCACGTGGGTCTCGAGCGTCCACCCGAGGCGATCGGCGCCTGCGGTGATCGCGCCGATCCGGGTCGGGTTGCGATCGGTCGCGGTGACCCGGGCCCCGCGCGACCTGAGGCGGAACGACTTGCCCCCGGGCGCTGCGCACGCGTCGAGCACGGTGCCATCCGCCGGGACCAGATCGGCGACCAGCACCGACGCGAGGTCCTGCACCCACCAATGCCCTTCTGCGAATCCCGCGCGCGACGGGATGGGGCCGCCCTCGCGGTCGGTGAGGCGGAACACCCCGGGCACCCGCTCCCCTCCCCGCTCGACCGGCTCGGCGCCCGGCGGCAGGATCGGGTCCGGGCCGCGCTGCACCACGAACAGCGGCGGCTCCTCGCTGTTGCTCTGTGCCCAGGTGGTGGCGGCCTCGGCGCCGTACCGTTCGACCCACCGCCCGAACAACCAGCTCGGGTGGTCCACGGCCTCGGCCGCGCCGAGCCGCTCGGCGGGGCGCACCTTGCGCAAGATCGCGTTCACCAGCCCGTGGGCCCGCCCGGTCCCGAGGGCCCGGACCAGCTCCACCCCCTGGTCCACTACGGCGTGGCTCGGCGTGCGCGCGAACAGGCGCTCGAACGCTCCGATCCTCAACGCCACCCGAACCGTGCCGTCGAGGCTGGCCAGCGGCTGGTTCAGCAGCCCCCGCAACGCGGCGTCGACCTGCCCCCGGCGGCGCAGCACTCCGTACGCCAGAAACCAGGCGAGGTCGCGATCCGGCCCCGCAGGGGGCGCGTGGCGGGCCAGCGCGTCCTCTAGGTGGATGCCCTCGTCGGTGTCGAGCAGCGAACGCGCGGCGGCGAGCCGCGCGACTGCGATCTTGCCGGCGCTCGGCCGGGCTCCGGTCACCACCGCTTCGCGTCCTCGTGGCTCGGCGCGGCCGACGAGAACCCCTGGAGCGCGACCTGCTGCTCGAGCTGGCGGACCCGCATCGCGAGCCGCGCCGCCCGGACGCCCATCGTGGTGACGCCGAGCGTGAGGCCGCCGCCGAAGCACACCCCGATCAGGAGGGGGATCGACAGCGGCTGCTCCAGCTCCCACGCGGCGACGCCCACGTCGAACGACAGCTGGGTGGTCCGCGCGCTGTTCTGCACCGAGAACGCCACCCCGGCGAGTACGGTCAACACCACCAGCACGACAACGATCCATCGACCGGTGGACATGCGCGGACCTCCGCTACCGACCTAACCTAGGCGTCGCGGTTCTCGGACTTGGTCTTCAGCTTGCGGGACAGGTCGCCCATCACGTCGCCGAGGCGAGCGGACGAGTCGGACTGGTTCTGCATGTAGCCTTCGATGTCGCCCGCGCTCCGCTCGACCGCGCCGCGCTCCGACAGGGAGACCTTCCGGTCGTGGCTGTCGACGTGGATGATCTCGGCCTTGACCACCTTCGCCTCGGGGTACTGGGCCTGCCAGTCGTCGCCCTCGAACGCGAGCTCGGACAGGTGGACCAGCCCTTCGACCCCGTCCTCGATCTCGACGAAGATGCCGAAGTCGGTGCGGTGGACCACCGGGCCCTCGATCACCTGACCGAGGAAGAACCGGCTCTGGACCGTGTACCACGGGTCTTCGGTGAGCTGCTTGATGCCGAGGGAGAACCGCTCGTTCTCCTTGTCGATCGACAACACGCGCGCCTCGACGTCGTCACCCTTCTTGTACTTCTCGGACGGGTGCCGGATGCGCTGACCCCAGGTGAGATCGCTGATGTGCACCAGGCCGTCGATCCCCTCGTCGATGCCGACGAAGATGCCGAAGTCGGTGACGTTCCGGACCTTGCCCTTCACGATCGAGCCGACCGGGTACTGCTGCTCGACGATGTCCCACGGGTTCTGCTCGAGCTGCTTCATGCCGAGGCTGATCCGCTTGTTCTCGCTGTCGACGCCGAGCACCTTCGCCTCGATCACGTCGCCGACCTGAACCAGCTTGCTCGGGTGCTTGATCCGCTTGTTCCAGGTCATCTCGGAGATGTGGACCAAGCCCTCGATGCCGTCTTCCAGCTCGATGAACGCGCCGTAGTCGGGGATCGACACCACCTTGCCGCGGACGATCGCGCCGACCGGGTACTTGTACTCGGCCTCTTCCCAAGGATCCGGGCGGATCTGCTTGTAGCCGAGGCTGACGCGCTGGCTCTCGGGGTCGAACTTCAGGACCTTCACCTCGACCGACTGGCCGACCTCGAACTGCTCGCTCGGGTGGTTCAGCCGCCCGTAGCTCATGTCGGTGATGTGCAGCAGGCCGTCGATGCCGCCGAGATCGATGAACGCGCCGTAGTCGGTGATGTTCTTCACCACGCCGGTCATGATCGCGCCGATCTGCAGGCGCTGGATCGTCTCGTCGCGCTTCTCCTCGCGCTCCTGCTCGAGCAGGACCCGACGAGAGAGGACGATGTTCCCGCGCTTCTTGTTGAACTTGATGATCTTGAAGTCGTACTCTTCGCCCATCAGCTTGTCGAGGTTCTTCACCGGGCGCAGATCGACCTGCGAGCCGGGGAGGAACGCCTTGACGCCGATGTCGACCTGCAGGCCACCCTTGACCCGCGCGACGATCGTGCCGTGGACCACCTGGTTCGCCTCGACCGCCTTGGCGATCTGGTCCCAGGCCCGCATCATGTCGGCCTTCTCCTTCGAGAGGACCAGCATGCCGTCTTCTTCTTCCATCGTGTCGAGGTAGACGTCGACCTCGTCGCCCACCTTGATCGTCAGCTCGCCTTCCGGAGTCTTGAACTCCGACAGCGGGATCATCCCCTCGGCCTTGTAGGAGATGTCGACGGTGACCCAGTCGTCGTTGATCCCAATCACTCGGCCTTTTACGACCGACTTCTCGCGGACCCCCTTCTCCCCCATGTAGTCGTCGAAGAAGTTCTTGAACAGGTCATCGCTGATCTGATTGAGGGGGAGGTCCACGATTTTGGGATCGAACATGGAGCGGAATCCGGGTCGGTCGTGCTGAATCAAGCCCGTTTCCGGGCCTGCCAGGGCGGGTGTTTGGTGGCACCGATGTGCACGAGTCGCGCATCGGCACCGATGAGGCCGGCCCCGAAGGGCCGGAGCGCACGCACCGCGAGCTCGTCGCGGTGCGAGCCCGGGGCTTATCCCGACTCGGACGGGTTGTCAACGTCCGCCCCGCCAGGGTCCAGGCGGCGGCGGGCGATGGACAGCAGCGCGTCTACGGCCTGGGCGATCGACAGTGCGGTGGTGTCGAGGTGGATCGCGTCCGCCGCCGGCCTCAGCGGCGCCACCGCCCGCTCCCGGTCTTGGCGGTCCCTGGCCGCGAGCGCGTCGCGCACCTCCGACACCGAGGTCGCGTCGCCGTGGCGGATCAGCTCCTCGTGTCGGCGGCGGGTCCGCTCTTCGAGGGAGGCGTCGAGGTACACCTTGAGGTCCGCGGTCGGCAACACCACCGTGCCGATGTCGCGGCCGTCCATCACCACCCCGCCCTCGGCCCCGAGCGACCGCTGCAGGTCGAGCAGCGCGGCCCGCACCGGCGGGTGACGGCTGACCTGGCTCGCGCCCAAACCGATGTCGTCCGCCCGGATCGCGCGGGTCAGGTCTTCACCGTCCACGTCGACCCGCAACACGTCGCCGTCCCACGCGAACCCGAACCGGAGGGTCCCGGCGAGGCGTGCCAGGGCCGTGGCGTCCTCCCAATCGATGCCGGACCGCCGCGCGCGCAGGGCGAGCGCCCGGTACATCGCCCCGGTGTCCACGTAGCGGTAGCCGAGCGCGCGAGCGACGGAGCGAGCCACCGTGCCCTTCCCCGACGACCCGGGGCCGTCGACGGCGATCGTGAGACGTCGCACCGGCTCAGCCGGTGGCCGTGCCGAACGCGCCCAACGACCGGAACCTGGCGTACCGGTCCGCCTCGAGCGCGTCCGGCGCCAGATCGAGCAGCGACCGGAGGTGGGCTCGCACGACCCGGCTCGCCGCGGCGACCGTCTCGGCGGGGTACCGGTGCGCCGAGCCGAGGTGCTCGGGGATCACCTCGTCGACCACGCCGAGCTGCTTGCAGTCGTCGGCGGTGATCCGGAGCGCGGCCGCCGCGCGAGACGCCTCGGCCCGATCCCGCCACAGGATCGCCGCGCACCCTTCGGGGCTGATCACGGAGTACACCGAGTTCTCCAGCATCAGCACCCGGTTCGCCACGCCGATCGCGAGGGCGCCGCCCGAACCGCCCTCCCCGATCACCATCGCCACCACCGGCACGCGCAGCGCCGCCATCTCCATGATGTTGCGCGCGATCGCCTCGGCCTGCCCACGCTCCTCGGCGTCGAGGCCCGGGTAGGCGCCCGAGGTGTCGATGAACGTGAGGATCGGGAGGTTGAACCGCTCGGCGAGCTTCATCACCCGCAGCGCCTTCCGGTACCCGTCCGGTCGCGCCATGCCGAAGTTCCGGTACAGGTTCTCCTTCGTGTTTCGGCCCTTCTGGTGCCCGATCACCACCACGGTCCGGTCGTTGAGGCCGTCGTCCGGGGTGACACACCGCAGGCGGGCGGTCCCGGTCAGGATCGCGTGGTCGTCGTAGCCCGCGCGGTCGCCGTGCAGCTCGGTCCACTCGGTGCACATCGCCTCGATGTAGTCGAGCGTGTACGGGCGAGCGGGGTGGCGCGCGAGCTGCGTGCGCTGCCACGGGGAGAGCTTCCCGAAGATGTTCTGCTGCAGCCGCTGCGCCTGGAGCTCGAGCTGCTCGATCGACGCCGACAGGTCGACCCCGTTCTGGTGCTGCAACGACCGCAGCTGATCGATTCGTCGCCGCAGCTCGACCACCGGCCGCTCGAAGTCCAGCACCACGTCCACGGGCGTCCCCTCCCGTCGCGGGCGGGACCGCGACCGGCGTCACATCACCCGGCGTCGCCGGCGGTGCCAGGTCCGTCCCCGCCGGTGGCGTTCGCCCGGACCTCCACCCCGCGCCAACCCTTGTGATCGAGGCTGGCGAGGAACGCCGCGGCGGCGATGGCCATCACCACCATCCCGTACTGCGCCGGGGTCAGGCCGAAGTACCGCAGGTCCCGGTGGCCTTCGAGGTCGCTGTTCCGCAGGAAGTCGAGCAGGAACCGCACCGGCGCGTAGTACAGGGCGAACACGCCGAGGAAGAAGCCGGGAACGCGGTCCTTCTTCCCGAACCACACGAACGCCGCCATCAACGGGATCATCAGCACGGCCTCGTACAGCCCGAGCTCGTGCCGGATGCCGTGGGCGTAGCCGGCCCCGTCCACGAACCACGGCGCCAGGCCGTGATCGAAGTCCATCGCCAGCGGGAACGACGTGAGGCCGCCGATGTGATCGTGGACCACCCCACACCCGAGCCGCCCGAAGAACCACCCGAACGGGAACCCCCAGGTGATCACGTCGGCGTGGCGCAGGATCGGCCGCTTCCGCACCAGCCCGTAGAACATCCACGCACCCAGCACAGCGCCGAGGAACCCGCCGGTCGACGAGAACCCCTCCCACACCCGTAGGATCGCCATGATCCCCGAGTCGCGCAGCCGCTCCGGGAAGTAGAACAACACGGTGACCACGTGCGCCCAGAAGAACCCCGAGAGCACGATGAACACGGCGCCGTCGACCACGTCGCGCACGTCGAGCCCCAGCCGCACTCCGCGGTGGCGGGCGAGCTCCAGGCCGACCACGAACCCGATGCACACCAAGGTGGCCCACGGGTCGATCGGCAGGTTCCCCGCGCCCGGGATGGCGAGGTTGTACACACGCAGCTCGAAGAACGGGATGGCGGCCAGCATCGGTGCGCCCTAGCCGGCCCGGGCGCGGAGGTCCACCGGCTCACACGCCGAAGTAGTTGGCGACCACGCGATCCCACTCGGTGGGACCGACGGACTTCGGGCGGTTCTCGTATTCACACAGGTGCACGACCTGAAGCAGCAGGTCGCGCGGGTGGCAGTACCGCATCGGCCGCTTCCCGAGCTTGTAGTGGCGCTCGATCAGGTACTTGACCGACCGCGGCTGCAGCTCCACCCCGAGGATGGTCGCCATCTTCAGCGTGAGCTGCTCGAACTCGTCCTCGGAGGGGTCGCCCACGTAGATCTTGTACGGGATGCGGCGGAGGAACGCCTCGTCGGCCAGGTCGCGTGGCTCGAGGTTGGTGGAGAACACGAGCAGGCAGTCGAACGGGGCCGAGAACTTCCGGCCGTCCGGTAGCTGGAGGAAGTCGGTGCGCTTCTCGAGCGGGAAGATCCACCGGTTCAACAGGTCGCGCGGCTTGGTGTTCCCTCGCCCGAAGTCGTCGACCACGAGCGTGCCCATGTTCGCCTTCAGCTGCAGGGGCGCCTCGCCGATCTGGTTCGTGTGATCGACCTTCAGGTCGAGCATGTCCAGCGTGAGCTCGCCGCCTGCGATCACCGTCGGCCGGACCACCTTCACCCACCGGCGGTCGATCCGGCTCTTGAACTGCGCCGGGTCGACCTCCACTTCTTTGTGGATCGCCGGGTCGAACAGCTTCACCATGTACCCGCCGATGTCGAGCGTGTACGGGATCCACACCGCGCCGCCGTAGCAGCCGGTCATCCGCTCGGCGAGGCTGGTCTTCCCGTTGCCCGGCTCCCCGAACAGGAACAGCGCGCGGCCGCTGGTGACCGCGGGCCCGAGCCGGTCGAACAGGTCGTCCGAGATCTGGAGGTCGGCGAACGCGCGCTCGAGATCGGCGGGGGTGGGGTGGGCGTTCTGCAGCGCCTGGTACCGCAGCGCCTCGATGTAGTGGTCCCACGGCACGGGGACGGGCCCGACGTAGCTCGTGATCTTGCGCGACTCGACGGCCTTGTCGCGGCCCGCGTCGGTGAGCTCCGCGACCATGTCGCCCATCACGGTCGTGCCGCGGTAGTTGACGAGCTTCTTCTCCTTCGCGCCGTCGAGCACCTCGCGGACCAGCGCGAGCGACACGCGGGCCGCCTCGGCGATCGCGCGGCCGGACTCCGAGCGCAGCCCGAGGAGGTGGCGGAGGATCAGCGCTTCGACCGCCCCCTGCTCGACCCCGAGCTCCGCGAAGTTCCGGGCCTCGAGCGGGTAGAACTCCCGCGGCGGCGCCTTCGGTACGACCGGGGGC
>JBEBJC010001348.1:0-2020 GCA_040080105.1 Myxococcota bacterium | reverse complement strand
TGCGAGAACCCGTCGATCGACGCGTCGTGCCAGTGGTACCCGCCGTAGTGGTAGAACGACGGCGCCCCGCCGTTCGCGTCGCGGGTGTCGGGCCCGGTCGCGGTCATCCCGAACGGGACCTGCGCGTGTGGGCCGACGCCGGTGGTCTGCGCCCCCTCCCCGCCCGTCCCCACGAACGGATCGACGTACGCGACCGGGTCGTACCGCCCGTCCGGCGGCGGAGACGGGGCCTCGGGGCGGCAACCCGCGAGCGGGATCCAGAACAGCGTCACCAGAACCTCTGCAGGTACTTCACGACCTGCTCGCGCGACAGGCCGAGCGCCTCGCCGCCTTCGCGCAGCACCCGCATCTCGCGGGGGTCGATCGACCCGTCCGAGCTGCACGCCGAGAAGAACAGCCCCACCAGCGCGAGCTTGTCGTGGTGGCCGAGGTGCACGGGCAGCGTGTCGCATGCCTCGGTGAAGTACTCCTCCACCGCGGACGCCTCGTCGAGCCCCAGCCGCCGCAGCAGCTCCTCGGGGAACAGGTCTCGCACGAAGGACTGCTCGTCGTCACGGACCACGCCGTCGGCTCGGACGATCCGATCGATCCACCGCAGCGCGAACGCGATCCGCATCCGCTCGAGCTCGCGCTCGGACTCGGAGTACGGCGCCGGGATCCCGATCACCTGGGGCAGATCGACCAGCTGATCGTCCGGGACCGAGTCGGACAGCCGCACGGTGGTCGGCGCCACGCGCACGCTCACGTGGCTCGGCGTCACCACGAGCTTGCGCATCTGCGGCTCTCCGGCCGCTTCGTCCTTCGACCACACCCCGTGCGCGCGCCCCCCGAACAAGTACACGGCCGCGGCGCCGTTCGGGGGGGCGCGCTCCACCGTGGCGGCGCCGAACCCCACCCCACAGGTCCCGGCGGCGCTCTCCAGCTGGTCGAGGTGCGCGCTGGTCGCGGGCCCGTCGAACACGAAGAACAGCTGGCCCTGGCTCGAGCGCTCGTTCTTCCGGTCGAGCGCCACCCGCCAGGCGTACCCGGCGAGCGTGGGGAGCTGGGACGCGTCGTGGAACGGGCCTCCGACCGCGATCGCCAGCTGCTGGAGCTCGGCCCACGACCGCCCCGAGAACAGCGAGCCGGCGTCGGTCGCGAACGACACACAGTTCGGATTGGCCGGAAGCGGCTCTTCTCGCATCGGTCCACCCGCGTCGGTCCCGCACGATACCGCCGTTCGGCCGTTTCGTCACGCACGGGCGGACGGCGGGGTACACTCGCGCATGTTCGGCTTGTGGCTGGGATCGGCGGCGGGTGCGGCGACGACCGATGCGGACGGGGACGGGTGGTGCGCCGTCGGGGTAGACCTGAGCGGCGACGGTGACTGTGACGACCTCGGCGAGGGCGCGCCGCTCGGCGATTGCGACGACGGGCAGCCGCTCGCCTCCCCCGGGCTGGACGAGATCCCGGGGGATGGGATCGACAACGACTGCGACGGGGGCGATCCCCCCGGAGAGCGTGCGATCGTAGGGTGGGTGGTCGAGGACGTGGACGGAGACGCCGACCTCGCCGACGCCGCTGCCGGGGTCGGCCTGGGGGTCGAGCTGTGGCGCGACGGCGGCGACGGCGCGCCCGACGGGGTGGACGACCTGTGGCTCGCCACGACGGCCACCGACCTCGGGGGCGGGTATCGGTTCGACGGGATCGGAGACGCCCCGTTCTTCGTGGTCGCTCGCCCCGTCGGGTGGTCGCCCGCCGCGGGGATCCGGTCCGGCCACTCCGCGGACGCGCTGTGGGCCGAGCAGACCACTGGTCCGGCCGGATCGTGGTGCGCCGACGGCGCCGGAGGGAGCGCCACCCGCGCCGAGGCGGGCCCGTGCTTCGGCGGCAGAGACGCCACGGCGAGTGACGGCGACGGGGGGCTCGGCAGCCGCGAGCACGTCGCTGCGGTGACCTTGGCCGGTGCCGACGCGCTGGACGTGGGGTTCTCGTTCTCGTTCGGGGTGGTGACCTCGGATCGCGACGGTGACGACGCCCC
>JBEBJC010001347.1:0-2021 GCA_040080105.1 Myxococcota bacterium | reverse complement strand
GGGCGGTGGTACCGCTGTAATCCGCGTACCGCCACCCGCGGGCATGGACGAAGCTCCATTGACTGTCACGTGGCTTACAGTGGTAGCGGAACCGTCGCGGCGCCGATACGATGTGTCATGGAACGCAAGCGCCAGCCTCCCCGCGTTCGCATGATGCTGCCGAATCGGCGGGTGTTCGAGCTTCGCGCCAACTCCGCCCCAACGATCGCCCCCCCCGAGAACGCCACCGGCGCTTCGTTGGAGCTGGTGTGTCCGTTTCCCACGACCTGCCATCCAACGGTTCAAGCGCTGCACGAAAGCACCTGCCGTTGGGCCGCCAGGGTACATCCGGAGGCCGGAAACGTCGATCAGCGATTCACGTGGCTTTCCGCGCAGATGGTCCCGGCCGCGGAACGTGTCCTGGCTGAGCTGCTCGCGGATTTCACGTCGTGGCTTTTTTGGCATGATGACATGTGCGACGAAGGACCGCTTTCCGCCAACCCGGTGGAACTCCGCCGGGCGTTGGATCAAGAGCTCCTGATCCTCCAAGGAGGGCCAGCGCGGCCCGACCTCCCCCTGGAACGGGCGCTACACGACCTGCGCGCGCGCTTCGTTCAACTGTCACCGGATCCATCCTGGATGGTGAGATTCGTTGCAGACATGGCGGATTATTTCGATGGTTGCGTCTGGGAAGCGGAGAATCGCTCGGACGGGCGAGTCCCCCGACTGTCGGAGTATGTCCCGGCGAGAAGGTCGGTCGGAGCTATCTGGGTTTATCTGGGCTTCATCGAGCTGACACTTCACACTTCCATGCCATTGGCGATGCGCCGAAACTCCGAGTGCCTACTGGTGCGGCAACTCGCCTGTGATGTGGTTGCCTGGCACAATGACCTGTTCTCGCTACGAAAAGAGGAGGCCCTCGGAGACGTTCACAACATCACGACAATCGTGATGCGTGAGTACGGCCTACAGAAGCCTGACGCTGCCCGCTTCGTTGTGGCTCGGAGCAACGCGGCGATCTACGAGATTCAGGCGCTGTTGTCCCGGATGGACCTTCCGCTTCGGGCTGACGCGTACTTCAGACGCTTCTCGGAAGCCCTCAAGGTCTTCATTCGAGGCGCCGCCGATTGGGCGGCAAAGACCAGTAGATACGCGGACGAGTCGCCGAATGCCACCGAGTCTGCGGCGTTGAGTGAGTAACGGCGCGGTGTCATTCCCGAAGGGCCGTGGTCCGGAACGAGTTCAACTGCGGTATCATCCGTGGGTGCAGCGCATCATGGGCATCGTGGGAGCACTCACCCACGCCATCGACCGATTCTCGCCGCCGGCGTCGCGTGGCGGAAGCTCGTTGCGGACCCGCTTGCTGTCGACGTTCTCGATCTCGGTAGTGTTCTGGATTCCGTTCCTCTCGCTGGTGCTCGCAAGCACGGGCGCTCGTTCAACAGCGGCTGTCGTTGGAATCTTTGGCTTGTCAACTGGGATCGCGCCGCTGGTGATGCGCCGGTTCGGCGTCGGACTTGGTGGGAATGTCGCTTCGGCTTGCGCGCTGCTGACGATTGGTTCTGCGTCGTTCCTGAATGGTGGCCCGGCGCTGAATACCCACATGACGCTGGCTGTGGTGCCGGTATTGGCGGCCTCCCTATCGGGTATGCGTGCGGCCTTGATGTGGACCGGGGCAGTACTCGTTACAACCGTCGGTTTGTACCTTGCAGACCTCAACGGAGTGGTCTTCCCCCAAGACATCCCAATGGGCTATCGCTGGGCGTTCCAGCTGATCTCCTCATGTGCCTTCGCCACCATTCTGGTCGCTTTCGCGTTGATGTACGAGTACTCCAACGAGGAGTACACCAGCGCGCTGTCTGCGAGAGAGGCTGATCTAAGCGCGATCGTCGAGACCGCTCCCGACGGGTTGTTGGTGATCGACATCCACGGCCGCCTGCTCCAGGTGAACCCCGCCGCCGAGCGGCTGTTCGGCACCCCCATCGGGTCGCTCGTCGGCTCGTCGGTCGAGCTGTTGTTCCCCGGCTGTCTCTTATACACAT
>JBEBJC010001346.1:0-2024 GCA_040080105.1 Myxococcota bacterium | reverse complement strand
GTGGTCGACGACCGGCTGGCGTTGTACTCGGGCTACGCGGCGCTGCAGGTCGGCCAGCGGCTCGACACCGCGCGCGGGGTGATCGGCGCGGCGACCAGCGTGCTGCCGCGCGACGACCTCGACCTGCTCGAGTCGGCGCCGTTGCCGCTGGCGATCGACGAGGTGCTGGGGGATCCGCCGCCGCTGGTCGGCGACGCGAACTGCGACGGGGTGGTGGGCGGCGCCGAAGACGACTTCGTCGAGGTGCTCAACCTGGGGGCCGAGCCGATCGAGCTCGCCGGGCTCACGCTGTCCGACGCGGCGCAGGTCCGCCACACGTTCGCCGCCGGCGCGCTCGCCCCGGGGGAGCGGGTGGTGGTGTTCGGCGGGGGCGCGCCCCTGTTCGACGGGACCGGGGTGGCCGGGACCTGGTGCGCGCCGTTCGCCGGTTGGGCGGTGACCGCGAACACCGGCGCGCTCGGGGTGACGAACACCGGCGACACCTACACGCTGGCGTCGGGGGCGCTGACCGTCGACGCGGTCACGTTCGGCGCCGAGGTCGCGGCCGACGCGTCGCTGACCCGCGACCCGCCCGGCACCGGCGCGCTGGTCGCGCACACCGCCGCGCCCGGAGCGGTGTGGGCGTCGTCGCCGGGGACCGCCCCGGACGGCGTGCTCGCGCCGTACCGGGCCACCGTCACGGTGGACGGCGACCCGGCCGACTTCCCGCCGGACGCGGCCCTCACCACCACCGCCGGGACCGCGGCGCACGTCGCGTGGGACGGGTCGAACCTCACCTACGCGGTGCAGCACGCCTCGATCGCCGAGTCGCCGAACCGGTGGTTCGTGGTGTACCTCGGGAAGGGCGACGGGAGCGGCACCACCACCGGGCTCACCGCCGGGGCGCAGCAGCCGACCTTGCCGTTCGCCGCGAACCACGCCATCCGGTGGTCGACCGACGGCACCTCGAACGCGCTCGCCACCTGGAACGGCGCCGCGTGGATCGAGGTGGCGAACTGGCTCGGCACCAACGGGTCGGCGCTGGTCGAGGACGACGCGGCGGCGGTGGTCGAGCTGTCGGTCCCGTACGCAACCCTCGGCTACGGACCCACGATCGACTTCGTCGCGGCGGTGGTCGACGTGCCGAACGGCGTGACCGTCGCCGGCGTCCCGTCCGCCTCGTTCGTCGACGCGGTTGCCGATCCGGACTACGCGACGGGGTACCCGCTCCACCCGAACCTGGCCCCCGCCCCGAACTCGTACCTCCCGGTGCCTTGATGATCTGGATGTCGACGCCCGCAGCCGCTCAGTCCGGCGGGTTCGATGCACACGGCTTCCGCTTCGCCTCCGCCACCGGCGACCTGCGCGCCCCGCTCGAGTTCGTGCGCCCGGGGAGCCTGTCCGCGCCCGGGGGCTCGATCGGCCTGCTCGGGGAGTACGCGTCTCGGCCGCTGGTGTTCGAGCTCGACGGCGAGCGCACGATCCCGCTGAAGAACGTGGTCGCGGTGAACCTGGTGGGCGGGTTCGCCCCGATCGACCGGGTGCAGGTCGACGTGGGGCTGCCGGTGTACCTCACCGCCACCCGCCCGCAGGACGTGGTCGGACCGGTGGCCGGGGACGTGCGGGCGAGCCTGTTGGTCGAGGCGGTGCGCCCGTCCGACGCCGGCGGGTTCGGCCTCGGCGTCAACGCGTCGATCGAGGCCCCCACCGGCGCGCCCGCGTGGTACCTCGGCACGTTCGGCACCGCGGGGTCGATCGCGCTGACCTCGACCCTCGAGGTCGAGCACACCACGTTCAGCTGGACCGCCGGCGCTCGCCTCGCGCCGAACACCGCGCTCGCGGACCGGCCCGCTCCGACCCGCGGCGGAGACACGGTCGAGGCGTCGGCCTCACTCGCTCAGCTCGCGACCGACACGGTCGGGGTCGGGGTCGAGGCCCACCTGTCGTTCCCGATCGACGGGGACGTCCGCGCGGGGATCGGCGTGCCGGCCACCTCGCTCGCGTCGGTGCGGTGGCAGGTCGCCCCGCCGGTGACGGTGGTTGGG
>JBEBJC010001345.1:0-2024 GCA_040080105.1 Myxococcota bacterium | reverse complement strand
AGCCGATCCCACCCCGACCAGAAGGCCAGGGCGGGACGGGCAGGGGCAGAGGCGCGGGCAGAGGCAGGGGAGGAGCCCGGGCCCGAGGCCGCTGCGCGGCCTACGCGCCACGGGCTCCTAGGACCGGAACCGCGGGACCCGGTCGACGAACCGCTCGAAGCCGATGCGGGCGCACAGGTCGACCAAGGCCTCCCGATCCGCCCCGCGCCACTCCAGGTCCCCGACCGTGTCCGGCAGCGGCACGTCGGTGCACAAGGTGGCCAGCGTGCGGTACAGCTCCGCCTCGCCACGGCGAACGGTGAGCTCGGCCGCGAGCGACGCCGCTCCGCGCACCGGCACCTCCCACCGGGTGGGGTCGTCCGGGATGTGCTCGATGTGCCGCCACCGCGCGAGCACCGTGGCCGCCGACTTCGCGCCCCACCGCGGGATCCCGGGGATCCCGTCGGCGTCGTCGCCGACGAGCGCCAGCCAGTCCGGGATCGAGCGCGGCGGCACGCCGAACTTCCCGACCACTCCGGCCTCGTCGAGGTCGGTGCCCCGCATCCGATCCCGCAGGATCACCCGCTGGTCCCGCACACATTGCGCGAGGTCCTTGTCTGGAGAGCACAAGAAAACCTGCTCGGCCTGCTCGGCGTACCGAGCCGCGCCGGTCGCGAGGGCGTCGTCGGCTTCGTACCGGACCATCGGCCACACCACCAGCCCGAGCGCCCGAGTGGCCTGTTCGGCCAACGGGAACTGCGCCATCAGCGCCGGCTCGACCCCGTCACCGGTCTTGTACCCCGCGAACAGGTCGTTGCGGAACGACTCGATCACCCGATCGAACGCCACCGCCACATGCGTCGCCGACTCGTCCCGGGTGAGCAGCAGCAGCGTGCGCAGCAGGCCCCGCACCGCCCCGACCTCGAGGCCTTCGTCCGTGAGCGCGCGAGGCGCTCCGAACCAGGCGCGAAACAGCTCGTAGGTCCCATCGACCAGGTGAACCTTCACCGATGCTCCGACGCGCGCGGGGTCGCCAAACGAAGCGAGCGGTGACCGCCGTGGGGCAGGCACCGCTCGCGCGAGGCTCCGGTGGCCGGAGCCTTCAGGCAGTGTAGATCAGGCGCCGAACGTGGACTGGATCGAGGACTTCAGGCCCTCGATCGAGTTCATGAGCTCGGAGACCTCGTTCGGGGCGGCGGTGATCACGCCGAGGTTGCCCTTGATCGCCTTCATGATCTTCGGCACTTCGGTCGCCTTGACGCCGCTGTTCGCCAGCGAGGCCGGGTTGATCGCCTGGGCCGCGCCCACGATCTCCTTGAACTCGCCCGGGAGGTCGGTCAGCTTCGGGATCAGGGCCGCGATCTCGTCGAGGCTCTGGTTCACGCCGTCGATCGCCTTCTGGACGTTCTCGGGCACGGCGTCGGACGCCTTGAGCGCCGGCATCGCCTTGTCGTTCATCGCGACGGTGATCTTGCCCTCGGCCTTCGCCTTGAGGTCGTTCAGCGCGTCGGTGAGCGCGGCGCCCTCGGCCAGACCCAGGGCGCTGCCGAGGTTCTTGCTGAGGTTGTCGACGGTGGTGCGGGCGTCGCGGATCGTCTGGATCGGATCAGCGGCCTGGTTGAAGACGTTGTCCACGTCGGCGATGCCGGTGGCAACGATCTCGAGCGTGGCGGCCGCGGCCGGGGCGGCGTCGGTCTGCTCGGTCGGAGTCTCCTCACCCTTCTTCGGCTTCTTCGCGTCCGCGGTCGTGACGACCGAGAACGAAACCATCATCGCGAGAGCGAAATTCATCCAATGGCGCATGGGGCTCCTCCTCGAAGGCTGGTGCGCGACCCCCGGGAAGGTAGTGGTTTGTCGGGGGTCGCGCAACCGCGCCCTCCCAAAACGGTCGGTTCCGTGGCACCGCTCACCGGCCGGAGGAATCACGGGAACAGCGGACCGCGCCGGCGTGTTTCACCGCCCCGCCGCCCCCGGTCGACGTCGCACGAATAGCACCGCCGCGATCCCTGCCCAACCGGCCGCTCCGCCGCCGCCCGCCCCACCCG
>JBEBJC010001344.1:0-2025 GCA_040080105.1 Myxococcota bacterium | reverse complement strand
GGCCGACGCGGTCGCCGACCAGCTCCCGGTGCCGGTGTCGACCGCCGACGAGGCGCGCAGCTTCTGCGGCGGGGCCCGGTTCGTCCGCGCCCCGGATCGCGGCGCCGCGGCCCGGTGGGTGGCGCGCGACCTGTCCGAACACCTCCGCGCCGGCGTCGACCCGACCGAGTGCGCGGTGTTGTTGGCCGATCCGGCGGGCGACGGGGCTCTGCTGGCCGAGGTGTTCGCCGACCACGGGATCCCGTACCGCCCGGCCGGCGGCGCCCCGGTGGGCGGCCACCCGGTGGTGAGCGCGGTGCGGGCGATCGCCGGGCAGGCGCTGGCGGGGTTCGACCCCGACGGGCTGTGTGCGCTGGCCGACCTGTGCCCCACGTTCGGCGCGGACGCGCGAGCGCTGCGCCGGTGGGCCCGCGCCGCCGGGGTGACCGGGGGGCGGCCGCGCGACTGGCCGGTCGCGCCGTGGGCCTCCCGCACCCGCGCCGCGCCGGTGGAGCAGGTCGAGGACCCCCTCGCCGCGCTCGACGCGCTGGCCGAGCGCCTGGTCCCGTTCGCCGCCCCAGCGACGGTGGCGGACTGGGCCAGGCGGCTGCACGACACGTTCGCCGATCTCGGACTGCCCGACCGGTGTGCCCACGGAGACGCGGCCCACGCGTGGGCGTCCGCGGTGCGCGAGCTCGACGCGCTGGTGCGCGACGCGGCCCGGGCGCTCCCGGGGGAGGTCGCGCCCGAGGTGCTGCGCGACGAGCTCGACCGCGCGCTGGCCGGGGCGCGGTGGGACCCGAGTCCGCGCGCCACCGCGCGGGTCTCGTTGGTCCCGTTCGACGAGGCGCCGATCGAGCCGCCGACCCACACCTGGGTGCTCGGCGGGATCCGCGGCCGGTTCCCGACCCCACCGTCCCCGACGCTCGCGCGGATCGACCCGACCCGAGTCGGGTACGACGCCCCCGCCCGGCACCGGATGGGGGCGTTGCTGCGCGAGCAGGCGGTGCGGTGGGTGTGGCCGGCGACCCAGAACGGATCGGCGGTGGCGCCGTCGCCGCTGCTGGCCGAGGTGCTCGACCTGCCCACCGCCGTCCCCGGGGTGCGGCTCGGAGAGTGGGTGGTGGAAGACGTGCGCGCCGAGGCGTACGGCGGCTCGGCCTCCGACCGGGCCCGGGCGACCCCTCCTGCGTCCCTCGACCGGGCGGTGGCCTCGGTCCTGGCGCGCACCGGTCCGCTCGGCCCGTACGACGGGTGGTTCGACGTGCCGCCGCCGCCACCGCCGTCGCTGTCGGTGTCGGCGCTCGAGACCTACGTGGCGTGCCCCGCGCGGTATTGGTACGCCCACGGGCTGTCGCTGTCCCCGCCCGACGACGCCGCGCCGGAGCTCGAGCCCCGCCGGCGCGGCATCGCGCTGCACGCGATCCTCGAGCGGTTCCTGTCCGCGCGGTCGCTCGCACCACTCGCGGGGGAGCGCGACGTGGCCGGCGCCCGCGCCGCGCTGCACCGGGTCGCGTCGGCGGTGCTCGACGAGGTCGAGTCGGGCGGGGGGTTCGACCCGCTGTTCCAGCAGTACGCCCGCCGGCGGTGGCTCGCGGGGCTCGCCGACGACCGGCCGGCCGGCGTCCTGCGGGTGTGGCTCGACGGAGAGCTCGCGAGCGTCGGGGTGGTGCCCGAGGCGGTCGAGTGGCCGGTGCGCGGCCTGGTGCTCGGCGGGGTCCCGATCCGCGGGATCGTCGACCGGATCGACCGGGTCGGCGGCGCGACCGTGGTCACCGACTACAAGACCGGCACCCCGCCGAGCCGGGCGCGGATCGACGCGGGCCTGTCGCTGCAGCCCCTCGCGTACGCTGAGATGGTCGCCCGCCAGTCCGGGCGGCCGGTCGCGGCCACGTTCCTGTCGCTCGCCCGCGCCGATCGGGTGCGCCGGACCACGTTCGTCGGCGAGTCGGCGGCGCTCGACGCGACGTGCTCCGAGGCCGAACGCCGCCGCGCGGTGGTGGTCGAGGCCCCCGAGCGGGCGCGCCGGCTCGAGCGGGCCGGCGC
>JBEBJC010001343.1:0-2025 GCA_040080105.1 Myxococcota bacterium | reverse complement strand
GTACGTGCCCGCGCTCGGGGCGGCGCCGCGGTACCGGCCGGGGCTGCTCGGGGTGGTGCGGGTGCACGTGACCGACGCGAAGCTCGAGCTCGACCACACCGAGGACCGCGCGTGGTGGCTGCCGCTGTCCGAACGCGACCTCACGGTGGACTGGGCGAAGGCCCAAGAGTCGACCCTCGATCCGGAGGCGCTCGACCGCGAGCCGGCGCCCGGCGCGACCTACGAGCCCACCCCGGGCTCGGTGGGCCAGGTGAAGGCGGTCACCGGGTGGACCCGCGCGCTGGTCGAGCACGCGTACCGCACCGTCCGGTTCGACGTGCTGCGCAGCAAGGAGCTCGGGGTGGTGTCGAAGCCCGGTGAGGCCGAGGACCAGCTTCGGGCGCGGATCGCCGACCGGGCGCGCGCGCTCCGCGACGAGCGGATCGACGCGGTGCGCGAGAAGCACGCGTCCAAGCTGCGGACGCTCGACGACAAGATCACCCGGGCGAAGGCCGCGGTCGACGAGCAGCAGTCCCAGGCCACCACCCGCAAGGTCGAGACCGCGGTGTCGTTCGGCGCGAGCCTGATCGGGGCCCTGTTCGGCAGCCGCGGCTCGGTGGTGACCCAGGCGTCGAACGCGGCGAAGGGCGTGGGCCGGGCGATGAAGGAGTCGGGCGACGTGAGCCGCGCCGCCGAGTCGCTCGCCGAGCTCGAGAGCCAGCGCGCCGACCTGGTGATCGAGATCGAGGAGGCGGTGGCCGCGATCGGCACCGCGAACGACCCGGCGCAGGCCCGGTTCGAGGCGGTCGCGGTCAAGCCGAAGAAGGGCGACATCGAGGTCCGCTTGGTCGCGCTCGCGTGGCAGGGCTGACCCGGGCCCCGCTCGCGCTGACCGGGTGCGCGTCGCGGCTCCCCCGCGGCCTCGGCCCGCCGCCGCCCGGGCGCGGGTTGGTCGGGGTCGGCGGGTTCCTCGAGCGAGACCCGGCCACGTTCGACCCCGGCGCGTTCGGCCTGTCGGACCGCGAGGCCGCCACGCTCGACCCGATGCACCGGTGGCTGCTCGAGACCACCCGCGAGCTGCTCGAGGGGAGCGGGACCCCTGCCGCGTCGCTGCCGGCGGACCGCACCGGGGTGTTCGTGGGCGCGGCGGCGTCCGAGTTCGCCCCGATCGCCCGCCGGGTCCCGCTCGACGACGCGATGTACCTGGCCTCGGGCACCGGGGCCGGGACCGCCGCCGGGCGCCTCGCGTACACCTTCGGGTGGCGAGGTGAGGTGGTCGCGGTCGACACCGCGTGCTCGTCGGGCCTGGTCGCGCTGCACCAGGCGTGCCGCGCCCTGTGGGACGGCCGGCTCGACGTGGCGGTGGTCGCCGCAGTGAACGTGCTGCTCGACCCCGAGGTCGGCGCGCGGCTCGCGGCCAGCGGGCTGACCTCGCCCTCCGGGCAGCTCCGGTCGTTCGGCGCCGGGGCCGACGGGTACGTCCGCGGCGAGGGGTGTGTGGCGTTGCTGGTCCGCCGCGCGCCGCGCCCCGAGGACACGGTGCTCGCGTGGATCGAGGGCAGCGCGGTGAACCACGGGGGCGCGACCAACGGGCTGACCGCGCCGAGCCCGCGGGCCGAGCGCGACGTGCTGCGGGCGGCGCTGGTCGACGCGGGGCGCGCGCCGTCGGAGGTCGGGTACCACGAAGGGCACGGCTCCGGCACCGCGCTGGGGGACGCGGTCGAGCTCGAAGCGGTGGCGGAGGTGTTCACCGGGGTGGACGATCTGTGGCTCGGGTCGGTCAAGGCCCGGATCGGCCACCTCGAAGCCGTGGCGGGGCTCGCCGGGCTCGCGGCGGCGGTGGAGGTGCTGCGGACCGGTACGATCCCCGCGACCGGCGAGGGTCGGGAGGCGCCGGTGCGGGTCGCGGCCGCCCCCACCCCGCTGCCGAGGCCGGTGGTCACCGTCGCGTCGTTCGGGCTCGGCGGCACCAACGCCGCGGTGGTGCTCGGCAAGGGCCCCCCGCCGCGCCCGGAGTCGGGACCCCCGGGCCCGGAGCCGATCTGC
>JBEBJC010000259.1:0-9738 GCA_040080105.1 Myxococcota bacterium | reverse complement strand
CTCCGACCCCTCCCCCGGCCCTGCCACCGGCCACCCGCCATCCGGGGCGGCGCCGGGTCGCGGCGTGGGTCCGGGTGTCCCGGGCAGGATCGGTCGACTCGGATCGTACGGGACGCCGTCCGGCCCCGTGGGCGCACCCGGGGGCGGCGGGATGATCCCAGCGCCGGGATCTTGCGGAGGACTCCCAGGCCTCCCTGGCTCGGGCGCTCCGCGGTCCACCCCACCGAATCCGGGTGCACCTTTGCCGGCCCCAGGGCCCTCACTACCCTCGCCGGTGCCGGTCGCGCCCGCGCCGACACCTCCGCTGCTGCCAGGGTCACCGTTCCCGGGCGGTGACACGTGTTCCGTGCTCGGCGGATCCTGGCTGAGCAGGTCGACCAGCCCTGCGCCGAGCGAGTTCTCGTCGCGGGTCACGAGCCAGGCACGGATCTGCTCGACCTGCTCGGCGGTCAGATCGACCCACGACGTCGCGTTCCAGTGCGGCTCCCCGTCGCGGACCACCGGTGTCGGGTCGAGTGAGGTCACGAACCGTTGCTGGTCCAGACCCGGCCCGAAGTTGTAGCTCGCCTGCACCTCCTCGGCCGTGTAGCCTTCGATCCTAGCCCAATCCTGGAAGTCGGCAGCCGCCAACCCGCTCGGGTCGACGAACCGAACCGGGTTGTTCCGCGCGAACCGATACAGATTCGGACCGTCGATCGGTCCTGCGGGATCGGGTTCGAGCCAATTGCCGATCCATGGTAGGTACACCCGATACGCGAACGCGTACGCGCCGGTGACGTCACCCCCGCTCTTCCCCTGGTAGCGGTGGTCCTTCAGCGCCACGTCGCGCAGGTCGTCCCCGGCCACGAACGAAGAGCCACCGTACGGGAAGTACTCTTCGTAGGTGAGGATCTCGCCGCTCGGACCGAGCTCGAGCGCGATCGACCCCAGGTGGTCACCGAGCGCGTAGTGCCACCGCTCGACGGCTGGATCGTCGGTCTCCGACCCGAGCGTGTCCACGGTCCAGCGGTGACGTCGACCGAGGCTCTGGACCCCGTCGGACAAGGTCGAGGTCCACCGCTCCAGCTCGACGCGACCTCCAGACGTGACCCGCTTTCGCTCGCACCCGGGCAGCCACACGGTCTCGGTCCGGACGACCGCTCCGGCCACCCACCGCTCCAGCACCCGCCGCACCCTCTGGCCATCGGAGCCGTACAGGTACCTCTCGGCGTCGTCCGGGAGGCCGTCGGCGCTGCGGTCGATCACCACCGCGCGCGAGAGTCTCCCCGCCGCGCTCCACTCGAGCGCGCGCACGTGTGGGAGCGAGCTCCTCCGTCCGCTCCCGTCGAACTGAAGCTCCGGGTCTCCGGTCGGTAGTCCCTCGAGCCCGACCGCTTCGGTCGACCGGTTGGACCTCGTCGAAACCGATACCTCGGTCGCCCAGACCGACGTGGCGCCGCCATGACGGATCCGGGTGAGGTTTCCCGCAGGATCGTAGGTGTACGTCCGGGTGTAGCGCTCCAGCGCCGACCCGTCGTTCAGCGTGAGGTGCCGGGTGCGCTGGATCGCGCCCCCGAGGCCGGTGTAGTCGATCGACGTCAACGCTCGGTGCGACCGGCCGGTGGCTTCGACGAGCCGGTCCCAAGCGTCGTAGGTGAAGGTCTGGGCGGCGGAGGCCGACGCTCCGCGGATCAGCGCTCCGTTGCTGTCCGCGTCCTGCACCGCGTCCACCACCCGCACCAGGTTGCCTGTCGCGTCGTACGTGTAGGACAGGTCGAGGTACCGCCGATCCCCGGCGGCGGTGATCGCGTGCACCAGCCGCCTCGACTCGGGGTCGAACGTCCAGTCTGTCCGGACCCCGTTCCCGAGCGCGAGGGAGGTGCGTCTGCCCCACGCGTCGTACCGCGCATCCAGGGCGACCGCGTTCCCGTCCACCGTGAGCCGCGTCACTTGCCCGAGCCCGTCGTAGGTGAGCTCTCGGACGGCTCCGTCCGCCGTGCGCTGCGACAACACTCGATCGCTGCGATCCCAAGTCGTGGTGGTGACCAACGCGTCGACGTCGAGCTGGACTTGGCCCGACCAGTCCGGGTCCGCCCCGACCTCGGCGCACAGGGTCCGCCGGATCTCGAGCGGCCGCCCGAGTGGATCGTAGCGCGGCGTTTCCAGGACGCCGGCCCCGTCCCACGCGGTAACGACTCGTCCGAGCGCGTTGCGGTCTGCGCCGTCCGGCAGCGCCTCGCCGTACCCGAACCGCTCGACCACCGCGCCATCGAGCGCGACCGCGACGACCCGGCCGAGCGGGTCCCGGGTCGTCTCCCGATGGACGTCGCGCCCGTCCCACCGGTGCACCTCGCGCCCGGCCCAGTCCCACACGGTGTGGGACGTGCCGGCGTCCACGCCCTCCTCCCGCACGACCCGCCCCAGCCGATCGCGCACCCACCGGAACGCGACCAGACCGCGCGCGTCCACCAGGGTGATCGGATCGCCGCGTGCGTCCAAGGTGGTCGTCGTGACGAGCTCACCCTGCGGCCCCGTTCGCCGGACCCGGATCGGCCGGCCGCGAGCGTCGAGCTCGGTGATCGTAGGAGTGCGTGCATTCGCGCGGGCGGCGTCGAGCGCGATGCGGTCCGGGTCGTCCGCCGGGAGCGCCTGCCGCCGCGCCTCCCACGCGGAGCCGATGACGGCGTCGTTCGGGTCCGATTCGACGGTCTGCCAGCTGGAGAACGCGGCGGTCTCCCGCGACCCGTCCGGTCGATCGACCGCGACCCGCCGGCCGACCGCGTCGTAGGTGAACCGGACCGCGACGCCGGAGGCGTCGATGGCTTCGGAGTCGGACGCGAACCACGGCTCGTACTCGGCGACGACGAGGCCGCGCGCGTCGCGCACGACTTGCCCAGAGACCCGCCACTGTCCGTCGTCACCACGCTCGCGGACCCGCTCGACCCGCCCGAGCCCGTCGAACTCGGTGATCGTCACCCGCAGGCGCCCGGTGGGGCGCTCGCCTCCCTCGCCGTCGTGCCGCCACTCTTCGCGCAGCAGCTCGACGAGCCGCCCGGGCTCGTGGAGGAGGACCCGGCCCGCGGGCCCGAGCGCCGCGTCCGGGTCGGCCAGCGCGACCCCGATCTCGACCGGCTGCCAGCCCGTGAGGTCCCCGTCCCCCGCCGGGTGGGCCGTACCGTCGCCGCCGACCTGGTGTCCCTCGAGCGCGCTGGCCTGCACGAACCCGAGCGGACCGAATCGGTTCACCACCCGGTTGCCGTTCGGGTCGATGGTCACCGACGCGCCCAGCGCCTGCCAGTCGGGCTCTACCCGAGTGGTGTTGCCCAGCGCGTCGCGCTCCTCGACGACGACCTGGTAGAATGGGTCCCAGACCAACTCCCGCGCGGTGCCGTCGGGGCCTTCCTCCCGAACCAGCCTTAGAAACCCCTCCGGACCGGCCGGGAACGTGACCAACCCGGGGGACCACCACCAGCCTTCGGCTCGTTCCGCGAACCCCGCGCGAAGGAGCGCGGAATCCACCCGGTCCCCGTAGGTCTGCACAACCTCGTCCACGGACAGCGCAATCCGCTCGGCGTGATGCACCAAGGTGACCCGTCCGACCTCGCCCGGGAGCAGCGGACCTGTCCGGTCGTCGCGCCAGTACCGTGGGCGCTCCCAGCTGAGCAAGTACCCGGCCGACAACGCGGCAGGTACGGCAGAGGCGAGCTCGGCCCAGGTGAACGTGTCCCCTTCGGGGTTCACCGCCAGCGCGATCGAGCGCTCGCCGTGCCCGACCACCTCGTAGCGGTCGGGCTCGTCGATCAGCGCCAGCTCCACGACCCGAGCGACCACGTCGGGCGCGGAGGCCCGACCGCGGGCGTACGCCGCGCTCACGTCCAGGACCGGCGTCCCGACGGCGTCCCATGCCAGTGTCAGCGCGTGGGTGGTCCTCGGATCGGTCGCGTCTCCCTCGAGCACCTGGTCGAGGCGCTCGGACACCAGCACTGCGCACGAGAGGTGCTCTGGGTCGCCGTCGTACCGGATCGGTCGCACCCGGTAGGTCACCTCGGTGGTCTCGAGGGGAACCTCGCCGACGACGCCGTTCGGGTCGACCGAGAACACCTCCTGGCGCCAAGGCGAACCGGTGAGCGCCCGGCGGGCCTCGTTCAGCTCCTCGGGCGTGAGCGCGTCGACCTGTTCGAGAACCGGTCGCGGCAGTCGGCCGGACGGGAAGAAGCCCGCCTCGAAGTCCGCTGGATCATCGTCCGCATCACCAATGGCGAAGCTCCGCACGAGCGCGCCGACCTGACCGCCGTCGGGCACGTCTTGTTGGTCGACCGAGCCGAACCCGACGAACCGCCGCTCCCGGTCGTCGCGCTGGGCGTCGCGGTACCGGTACGCGACCGACCAGGTCGTTCCGGTCCGCGTGTCCGTGTCCACCCGGCGGTTCACCACGACCGGGAGCTGGGGGCTGCGGGCGCGCCACGGGTTCGACGAGACCTTGTCGCGCAGGTAGTCGACGGATGCCGACCGGTACGACAGCTCGGTCCGCCGGCCGCCACCGTCGTCGACCACGGCGACGAGTCCGGGGGGCACCCCTGCAGACAATCGGAGGACCTGGACCGACGGATGAGCGGCGGCCGGGTCAGTCCAGACCAGACAGGTGGTGCCGTCGCCGTAGAAGTCGACCAGGTCCAGGCGAGCGGACGCGGTGATCGTCGGAAGGCCCGGCCAGCGCTCCTCCGGTCCGAAGCCGTTGCCGGAGCGGTTGCGCCAGACGAGGATCTCCCCGGCCCCGATCCACAGCAGGTCGGCGGTCCCGCTGCCGTCGAGGTCCACCAGCCGCAGCCGCTCGAGGTCGACCGGACCGGTCAGGGTGGGGCTGTCCGCCATCTCGACCGGTGCGCCGAACCTCCCCCGGCCGAGGTGGGGCCAGTACACGACCGACCCCGGCAGGACCTGAACCAGCGCGAGCCCGCCATCCCCAGCCATCGGCGCGAACAGCGTCCGCCCGCGGGGACCGAGGCCGGGCGCGCCATCAGGGCCTCGGCGTGGGTGCGGGACGGTCACCGGCGCGTAGAACCCGTCGCGTCCGGCGGACGGGAACCAGGTCAGCGCATCGTCGGACTCGACCACCAGGTCCGGCAACCCGTCACCGTCGAGGTCCACCCACAACGGCGCGAGGGATGGACCTACCTGGGCAGCGCCGCGGAAGTACGTATAGTCGTCCCACCGCTCGCGTCGGCGAGACCAGGCGTAGAACCCAGCCGCCGGTCCGTGCTGGACCAGATCTGGGTCTCCGTTGCCGTCCAGGTCCCGCAAGCCACGCGACGCGAGCAGCCGGTGGGGCACCCGTGTGACCGGTCGGGCGGGTCCGAACTGGCCGCCGCCGAGGTTGTCCTGGTAGAACCAGCCGCCGGGATGCTCGTGGAGCACACCGGGAACGCCTTCGCCTTCGAGGTCGATCCATTGAGCGCCGGGGGGCAGCGACACGGCGGATGGCGCGGGTTCGAACACCGGCGACGGCGTGGCGGTGGTCGTGGTGAGCTTCAGAGCGGGGAGCGCCTCGTCACGGACGAGGCCGACCTCTACGCGGCGCCCGACGTACCGCACACCGGTGACGGTGGTCCCCGCAGGGTCCTCGTGGGCTTCCAGCTCGGTGAATCCTATGACACACGGCGCTCCGAGATCCGGATGGTGATGGACCGTCAGCAGCCGCCGGCAGCGTCGCCAAGTGCGCACCTCGAACCCGCTGACGTAGACGCTGAACGGGTCGGCGCGGGTAGGCCACGGGCGGACGACTGCGCCCGCGTCGTCGCAGTCTCCGTAGTCGAGCACCAGCTCCCGGAGCCAGTCGTTCGGGCTCGGGTCCTCGATCGCGAGCGGAGCTCGGTTCACCCACGAGACCCGCCGGAGGTACCGCTGGGCCTGCAGCTCGGCGGTGCGTCGGCGTTCCGCGGGCTGCGCGAGGTCCACCCCCGCGCCGTCTTCGGGGTCCCAGCGGAAGTCGACCGCGTCGCCGTTCGGGTGCCATCGCCGCTCGATCAGCCACTCGAAGGTCCGCTCGGGACTCGCGGGATCGACGATGCGGGCCGACCGGCCGAACACCGAGACGACGCCGGCCCGATCGAGCACCCGCCAATGGTCGCGACCAGCCGGGTCGATCCACCGCTCGATCCGGTCGAACGTCCGCTCGACGCGCGCGCGGTACCGCTCGACCTCGAACCCGGCGGTGGTTCGGGTGGCGCCCGCGTCGAGCACCAACCGCTGACCGGCGTAGTGGAACGGGTCGTTCCCGTCCCACCGGGGCGAGCGGCGGCTCGCGTCGACACCGATCCGGGGCACTCCCTCGAGCGACCACCCGCGGCCGAACTCGGACGGCGCCGTTCCCCGGTGGACCAGCGTGAGCGCTGGCCCCGGTCCGTCCCGTCCAGGTGACGTGCGGACGGGCACCCGGACGCGGACCACCCCGCTCGTCGGCTCGACGACGACCTCGTGCCCCACCACCAACTCGGCGGGATTGACCTGGCGAGCGGCCAACATTCGCCGTCAGCCTACCCGAAGGACCTCGGCGAGATCCAGCCGTCCCTCACGAGAACCCTCGGGCTGTGGACGACCTGGGGACGACCTGGGGACCACCCTGCCCGAAGCCGAGTCCACAGGCGACAATCGGCCGCCCGGACCCCTCACCGGGCCTATGGATTCCAGTGAGTTCGAGGGGTGGGGTTGCGCCGTCAAGGGTTCGCGCGCTCAACCGACCCCCCACAGCGCCGCGACCGTGCGACCCGGCTGCCACTCCCCGTAGGCGAGCGCGACCGTGTGGGTCCGGTCGCAGCTCGGGCACGGCCAGGGGCCGAGGTACGGGGTCAGGCCGATCGAGGTGCTGGTCACCGTCATCTGCGCGCTGCCGGAGCCGACGGTCCCCCGCGACAGGTCGAACGTGACGAGCTCCTCGGTCGTGATGTCGCGCTGGGTGCGCGCGTGCCGCAGGAACGAGTGGACCTCGAGCGGGACGGGCTCGCCACACGACAGGCACGGGAACGTGGTCCGGGGGTTCTGTTGCTCGTCGCCGTCGAAGAACCACGGCGGGGCCGGGAGCGCGGCGCAGGTCTCCCCCAAGAACGCGGCGAATCGCTCGGCGGCGGCGTGGGCCAACCGCGGGGGAACGCTGCCGGCGAACGGCTCGAAGGTGAACACCCGCCCGCCGGCGCGCGCCTCGCTCCGCCAGGTCGCGGCCACCCGTCCCCCGACGACCAGGATCGGCCGGAACACGCCGTTCCCCCCGGGGCACACCCGGCTCGCGTGGGCCGGGTCGAGGACCGCCCCGCGGTCGCGGTAGCCGAGCAAGAGCTCGTCGAACGCGGGCAACAGGTGGACCGAGGGCTCCACCCCGCCAGGAGGCACCTCGCCCCACGAGTACAAGGTCGACGAGCCGCGCTCCTCCCGGGTCAGGTCGCCCGCGAGCGCGAGGGCCGCGCGCACCTCGCGCAGCCCGAGCCCCGACCACCAGGCGAGGTCCTGCTCGGTGGCGGGCCCGTGCCCGGCGAAGTACCTCCGCGCGAGCAGCGCGAGTGACTCGTCTCGCGGCTTGCGCGGCGCGTTCGGCAGCCACTGGTCGAGCAGCGCGAACGACGAGACCCGCGCCGCGTCGACCGCGCACAGCACGCCCTGTTGGCACAGCGCCACCAGCACGTGGTAGCCGCGCTGCTCACCCGGCGGGATGCCGAGCGACGCGATCTCGGCGTACAGGTCGTCTCGGCCTGCCGCCACGCCTCCCGCGAGCCGCTCCTCGATCTTGGCGCGGCAGCGCGCCAGGGTCTCGTCGTCGAGCCCGAGCTCTCGGCGCCGGCCGGCCGCCGCCGCGAACGCCCGCATCGCGAGCAGCTCGACCACCCACCGCGCGTCGTCGGCGCACAGGGTGTGCAGCGTGCCCCGCATCGGCCAGGTGCGCACGAGCGAGCGCTCGGCGAACGCCGACACCACGCTCGCGCGGTCGGCGCCGCAGCGCAGCCCGATCGCCCACAGGGCCGCCTCCGGGTCCTGCGACTGGATCGCCAGGCACCGCGCCACCGCCGCGGCCGGGGTGCCCTCCGGACAGGTGACCCCGAGCGCCGCGAGCCTGCGCGCCCCGACCGACCCGCTCACCTCGTTCAAGGTCGTTCCTCCCTACGCGCAGTAACTGCCTCGGGCGGCGCACCCGAACTCGAGGGCCTCCACTTACCGAATGGTCCGCGATACAGCAGTGTGCGTTATCTGTTGCCATCGGAGGTAGACGTGTGGTTCACCGCGGTGGCGTTCGCCGGGCAACAGGTCGACTGGGTCGCGCTGGAAGCCGAGCTGATCCCGCGGGTGGAAGCCGCCGCCGGGCGCGAGTTCGCGGAGCCGGTGGAGGTCCGCGTCGTGGGGCCGGTGGATCTGCGCGACGCCGTGGGTCGAGAGATCGTCGGCCTGACCACGATCATGGCCGGCGAGCTCCCACCGGAGGCGTACCGCCAGCTGCGGTACGGGTCGGACCGGTGGGCGGGCCACCTCGTCGGCAAGTACCTGTTGTTCGAGCACCAGGTGCTGGTGTCGAAGGTCGGGCTGAAGGAGGCGCTGGCTTCGGTGCGCCGCGAGGTCCCCCAGGCCGAGGCGCAGGCGCTGGCCACCTGCGTGCTCGCGCACGAGCTGACCCACGCGCTGCAGGCCCAGCACCGGGTGATGGACACCGCCGTGGCGACCGGCGACCGCGAGACGTTCGTCGCGGTGAACTCGCTGATGGAGGGGCACGCGCTGCGGGTGTCGGAGCAGGTGTGCCGCGAGCTCGGGCACGACGAGTTGCTGCCGGCGCTGCGCTCGCAGCTCGGTGCCGACACCGACAGCCTCACCCCGTACGCCCTCGGCGACAAATACCTGGCCGCCCACCCTGAGCGCGCGTGGGAGGAGATGTTGCGCGTGCCCCACGACACCGCCGACGTGATCTGGCCCGACCGTGAGCCCGTCCCCGCCGGACCCGCGCCGTGGGACGCGATCGACGCCGCCGCGCGCCACCTGTTCGACGACCCTCCGATCCACGCGCGCATCGGTGCCCTCGATCTGCTCGAGCTGAGCGACGACGAGCGGATGCGCGAGGTGATCCGTGCGCTCGCCGCCGGCTTCGCCGGGGAGGCGTACGACGGTTCGAGCACCGGCTCGTTCAACGTGCTCCAGTTCGACGACGCGTCGAGCGCGCGGGCGTACTACGAGGCTCTCCACACCCTGCGGGCCGAGCAGAAGGGCAGCGGACGAATCGCGGTGTCGTTCCAGCCGCTCGCGCCGGTCCCGGGGTTCCCGGACGACGCCGCGTACCACTACCGCGGGACGATCAACTTCCTCGTCGGCGGCAACGTTCCGCCGCTGTGGGTCGAGGGGTGGGTGGTACTCGACGGCGCCCGCGTCGCGACGATCGAGCTCCAACAGCTGCGACGCGACGAAGACGAAGTGCTCCCCGCGTTGCGCGCGTTGATCGCACCGACCCCGTGAGGGTCAGCCGGGGAACGGCGGCGGGATCGGGCCCGGGTGCGCCGGGGTGAGCTCGGCGATCACGTACAGCAGCATCTCGACGTAGCTCGTGAACGCGCTCGGCCCCACGTCGCCGGCGGCGGCGGCCCCGGCCAACGTGTCGCGGAACCCCTGCCCCACCGCGCGCTCCTCCGCGGTGAGCTCGGCCGAGCCGAGGGCGCCGTCGAGCGTGGCAACCGCCTGCTCGAGGTCGTCGACCGACAGCGGCTGCGGGCCCCGATCGACCGGCCGCTCCCCTCC
>JBEBJC010000258.1:0-9739 GCA_040080105.1 Myxococcota bacterium | reverse complement strand
CGCCAGGCTCGTGAACCACATCCCGACCTCCAGCAGCGACGGTACCGCCGCGGGACCTCACCGTCAACTCACTCCTCCTGTGGCGCCGGCACAAGCACCAAACTCGCGGGAGGCAACCCGCCAGGCTCGCGGTGGCGTCAACGATTCGCACTCCGGACGCGCCGATCGGCGTCGCGGGGCGGGACACCTGCCGGTGCGACGGGCGGGTCACCCAGGGGCCGGTGCCGTGCCCGTTCGGGTACTGACGGATTCGACGCGCGGGTGCGGATGGGGCTCGCCGCGGGTTAGCAGCGTGTCCCGGAGGAACGATGTCGATCGCCGCCCACTTCGATGCGCTCGCGGTGTACGGAGCGTCCGCGGTGCGCCTGGTCCCGGTCGAGGGCGACCCCGAAGACCTGCTCGGGGGCGGCGGCGGGCTGCAGGAGTCGTTCGAGCGGCTCGGGCAGCGAGCCCTGGTCGGGGTGCTGCGCGATCCGCGGATCGCGTCGGTGACGCTCGCCGACGGCGACCTCGAGGTCACCGTCGCCAAAGATGGCGGCGCCGGCCGGCTGCGGGTCAGCTGGAGCGACCGGGTGGTGGTCGACGAGCCGGTCGAGATCCCGCCGCTCGCGAGCCGGCCCGCCGGGCCGCTGTTCCGCCCCGATCCGTCGTCCGAGACCACCGCCTCGGCGCTGCACGAGTCCGACACGCCGCTGGTCGCGGTCGAAGACCTCGGGGGCGACACCCGGTGGTACGGCCGCGGCGTGCACGGGCCCGGGCTCGGCGCGCTGCCGCTGCTCGGGGTCGTGCCGGCGATGCCCGCGGCCGGCCTCGGCGCGCGCGGGTTCCGCGAGCGGCACGGGGTGCGCCTGTCCTACGCGATCGGGGCGATGGCCGGCGGGATCGCGAGCGCCGAGGTGGTGCTCGCCGCCGCCGACAGCGGGCTGCTCGCGTTCTTCGGCTCGGGCGGCCTGCCGCTCGAGGCGGTCGAGACGGCGCTGCAGCGCATCAGCGCCGAGGCCCGCGGGCCGTGGGGGTTCAACCTCCTGCACAACCCGATCGAGCCCGACGTCGAGGAGCACACGGTCGACCTGTACCTGCAGCACGGGGTGCGGGTGGTCGAGGCGTCCGCGTTCATGGGGCTCACCCCCGCGGTGGTGCGGTACCGGTTCTCGGGGATCGGTCGCGGCCGCGACGGGCGAGCCGAGGCGCCGAACCGGGTGTTCGCCAAGGTGTCGCGCCCCGAGGTGGCCGAGAAGTTCCTGCGCCCGCCCCCGGTCGAGATGCTCGAGGCGCTGGTCGCGAAGGGGGCGCTCACCCGCGAGCAGGCCGAGCTCGCGCGCCAGCTGCCGGTCGCGGAAGACGTGACCGCCGAGGCCGACTCCGGCGGGCACACCGATCACCGGCCGCTGGTGGTGCTGGTGCCGTCGATGGTCGCGCTGCGCGACCGGATCTCGCGCGAGGAGGGGTACGCCGCGCGCGGGATCACCATCCGGATCGGCGCCGCCGGCGGACTCGGCACGCCCGTCGCGGTGCACGCCGCGTTCGCGATGGGCGCCGACTACGTGCTCACCGGGTCGGTGAACCAGGCCACCCCCGAGGCGGGCACGAGCCCGATCGGCAAGGAGATGCTCACCCAGGCCGGCTGGTGGGAGGTGGCGAGCGGCCCCGCGCCCGACATGTTCGAGATCGGCGCCAAGGTCCAGGTGCTCGCGCGCGGCTCGATGTACGCCCAGCGCGCCCAGCGCCTGTACGACCTGTACAAGTCGTACGACGACCTCGACGCGATCCCGGCCACCGAGCGCGAGCGGATCGAGAAGCAGATCTTCCGCCGGCCGATCGCCGAGGTGTGGGACGAGACGCGGAAGTACTGGTCGGCCCGGGATCCGAAGCAGGTCCAGCGCGCCGACCAGGACGGCCACCACAAGATGGCGCTGGTGTTCCGGTGGTACCTCGGGATGACCAGCCGGTGGGCGCGGGTCGGCGACGAGGACCGCAAGCGCGACTTCCAGCTGTGGTGCGGCCCCGCGATGGGGGCGTTCAACGAGTGGGTCAAGGGCTCGCGCCTCGACCCGCTCCCGGCCCGCGGGGTGGTCGCGATCGCCGACGCGTTGATGGCCGGCGCGGCGGCGCTGGCGCGGGTCCAGCACGCCCGCGCGGTCGGGCTGCCGGTGCCCGAGGAGCTGTCGAAGATCGGGGTGCCCCCGGTGGCTTGACCGTCACCTCGGCCGGATCACGCCTCGGCGGCTTCGGGGGACAGCCGCTCGACCGCGGGCGCTGCGGCGACCGCCGCGTGCCGCCGGCGGGTGACCAGCCACAACACGATGCCCGAGAGCCCAGCGATCAGCAGCATCCCGAGCCCGACCACCACCATCGCCGGGACGAGGTTCGCCACCGTACGGTTCGCCATCGGTTCCTCCGCCCGAGAGTATGCCGCCTCCGGCGCCCGAGGGCACGTCGATCGCGTCGTCGGATCAACCTCTCGGACGGGACTCCAGCCCGCGCTCCGCGAGGAACGCGGCCACCGCCCGCACCGCCGCGGTCCGCGCGGTCACCGGGTACACGATCGAGAACCGCCGGGTCGCGCCGCCGCGGTCCTCCAGCACCTCGCGCACCGCGCCGAGCTTCAGGTCGCGCGCCGCGACGAACCGGTAGGTCTGCACCAGGCCGAGGTCGGCGCGCGCGAGGGCGAGCAGGGCCTGCGGGTCGTCGAGGCAGCGGATCGGCCCGTCCGGCACCCACTCGGCGGTCGGGCCGCGCAGGGACCACGGCAGGACCCGGCCCGTCCGCGGCATCACGAACGGGATCACCCGGTGGGACGCGAGGTCCGCGATCGAGGTCGGCGCGCCGTGGGCCTCGAGGTACCCGGGGCTCGCGTACACGGCGAGCTCGGGGTCTCCGAGCCGGCGCACCACCAGACCCGCGTCGTCGATGTGGCCCTGGCGCACCGCCAGATCGAACCCCTCGCGCACGAAGTCGACCGAGTGGTTCGCCACCTGCACGTCGAGGCGCAGCTCGGGGAACCGGTCGCCGAACCCGGTCATCCGCTCGAGCAGGTGTGAGATTCCCACGGTGGTGGGGACGCTGAGCCGGAGCGTGCCCCGGAGCACCTCGTCGCCGCCCAGGGCCCGCTCGGCCTCGCGCAGGGAAGTGAGCGCCACGACACACCGCGCGTAGAACTCCTCGGCCTCCGGCGTGGGGCGCAGCCGCCGGGTCGTGCGACGGAACAGCCGGGCGCCGAGCCGCCGCTCGAGCCGCCCCACCGCCCGGCTCACCGCGGCCGGGGTCTGGCCGAGGCGGGCCGCAGCAGCGGTGAAGCTCCCGGCCTCGAACGTCCGACAGAACGCGAGCAGGCCCGGCGCGTCGGCGAGGGGAGGTTCGTCGAGCGCCATTCGTTCACCTTGGGAACAGATGATTCATCCCTCGTCTGTATACCTGGGGCGAGGGCCACGGGTGATGGGAGGGCACGGTCGCCGAGCGGCCGCACCTGGAGGTCCGATGCCCACCGTCCCGCGCCGCGTCCTGTTCGTCCTCACCAGCCACGCCGAGCTCGGCGCCACCGGCAAGCCGACCGGCGCGTACCTGCCCGAGATCAGCCACCCGCACGCCGTCCTCACCGCGGCGGGCTTCGAGGTCGACTTCGTGTCGCCGAAGGGCGGGCGGGTGCCCCTGTACGGCCTCGACGCGTCGGACGAGGCCAGCGTGCGGTTCCTCGGCGACGAGCCCACCCTGGCCAGGCTGCACGACTCGGCCACGCCGGAGCGGATCGACCCGAGCCAATACGCCGCGGTGTTCTACGCCGGTGGCCACGGCGCGATGTGGGACTTGGGGGACCAGCCGACGCTGGCGCGGGTCGCGGCCCAGATCTGGGAGGCGGGCGGGGTGGTGGCGGCGGTGTGCCACGGCCCCGCCGGCCTGCTCGGGATCCACCTGTCGGACGGCGCGCCGCTGCTCGCGGGCCGCCGGGTGGCGGGCTTCACCAACGACGAGGAGCGCGCAGTCGGGCTGGCGGAGGTCGTCCCGTGGCTGCTCGCCGACGCGCTCGAGGCCCGCGGCGCGACCCACGTGCCGGCCCCGAACTGGGCGGCGAACGTGGTGGTGGACGGCCGACTCGTCACCGGGCAGAACCCCGCCTCGGCGACGGGTGTCGGGGAAGCCGTCGCGCGGTTGCTCGGGGATCGGGCCCGAGGCGCCGCCGTCGGCTAAGCCGGGCCATGGCCACCCTCCGCCCGAAGAAGACCGTGTCCGCGCCGCGCCCGCGCCCGCCCGCTGCGGCCGCCCGGGTCCACGTGCTCGACGTCCCGTTCGAGGCGCGCGCGCTCGCCGCGTCCCACGGGGCGAAGTGGGACGCCGACCACGGCGTGTTCGTGGTCGGAGGCGCCGTCCCCGCCGCGCTCGAGCGGTACCTCCCCGCGCCGTACTCGTGGGAGCGCCGGGTGCAGCGTACCCTCGACGGCGGCGCGCCCGCGCCCGCGTCGGCCCCGTCCGCGCCGATGTCTCCGCGCCCACACCAGCAGGTCGCGATCGACGCGATCACCCGCGCGGCGCGCGAGCGGCGATCCGGGTTCCTGCTCGCCGACGACGTGGGGCTCGGCAAGACCCTGACCGCGTGGGAGGCGGTGCGGGCCCTGCCGCGGGTGTCCAGCGTGCTGATCGTGTGCCCGCTCGCGGTCGTGCCCCACTGGCGCCGCACCCTCACCGCCCAGGGCGACGGCGGGCTCGACGTGGTGGTGATCAACTACGACCGGCTCGGGAAGCTGTTCGAGATCGACGCCGCCGCGCGGAAGAAGGTGAAGTCGAAGAAGGGCCTCGCCCGCGCCGCCTCCGCCCCCACGTTCGACGTGGTGATCTGGGACGAGAGCCACCGGCGGAAGAACCCGACCGCGGCCCGTTCGAAGTTCGGCGCGAAGATCGACGCCGAGGCCGGGTTCGTGTTGTGGTTGTCGGCGACCGCCGGGCAGAACCCGCTCGAGCTGTCGTACCTCGCGCCGCTGCTGTCGGAGCGCACCGGCGCCCGGGCGTCGGACCTGCGGGCGTTCGAGGCGTGGTGCGCGGCGCAGGGCCTCGGGGTGGCGCGGGGGACGTTCGGCCGGTGGGATTGGCGCGGGGACCCCGCCGACTGCGAGCGGGTGCGGGCGCTGCTGTTCGACGGGGCCACCCCGGCCGGCATGCGGCGGCGTCCGGAGGACATCGCAGGGTGGCCCGAGATCAACCGGATCCTGACCCCGCTCGGCCTCGACCCCGGGGCGCGGGACCGGTACCTGCAGGCGTGGACCACGTTCCGGGCCGAGCTCGACCTGGCCCCTTCCGGGCGGGATCCGAAGAACGCGCTGGCGGCCGCGCTGCGCCTGCGGCAGAAGAGCTCGCTGATCCGGGTCGACAGCACCGCGGAGCTCGTGCGGGAGCTGCTCGACAACCAGCACCACGTCGCGGTTTCGGTCGCGTTCCACGAGACGCTGGAGGCGATCCGCGACGCGCTCGCCGCCGACGGGATCCGGTGCGCCGAGGTGCACGGGCGGCTCGGGGCCGACGCGCGCGAGGCCGAGCGCCTGCGGTTCCAGCGCGGCGAGGTGCCGGTGGTGCTGTTCACGGTGGAGGAGGGGATCTCGCTGCACCAGGGGGAGCACGACGAGGCCCCCCGGTCCGAGGTGATCCACGACCTGCGGTGGTCCGCGATCCAAATGGCGCAGATCGAGGGCCGGTGCCACCGGGACGGCCGGTACGCCCCCGTGTACTGGACCTACGCGGACGACACGATCGAGGAGCACGTCGCGAACGTGGTGTGCGCCCGCCTCGGGTCGATGAAGGCGATGATCGGCGACGACGTGGAGACGATGCGCGAGATCGCGCGCCTGCTCACGGCGTGAGCGTCACAGGAACAGGCACGGCTGGGTCGTGGGCAGGGTGACCTCCAGGCTGTCGGCCCCGAGCTCGAACGTGTAGGTCCCCTCGGGCACCCCGGGCAACGTGCAGGTGGCCATCGGGATCCCGCAGTCGGACGAGCAGTCCACCCCGGGCCCGACGTTGTCTTCCCAGGTGATCGAGCTCGTCACCTGCACCGTGGCGTCGTTGACCAGCGACGCCTCACAGGTGCCGACCAGCCCGCGCGAGCAGGAGCCGCTCAAGCAGTCGTCGAGCACCACGAACACCGCGACATCTGCGCCTCGGGTCTCGATGCACAGCTGCCCCTCGTCGATGTGGGACCGCAGCTGCCAGTCGTCGGACGGGGTGCCTGAGTGGCTGTCCGAGCTGCCCCCGCTGCATGCGGCCGCGACCAACGCCAGGATCGATGCCTTCATCAGGACCTCCATGGGTGAATCCCGCTCCCACGAATCACTTATGCAAGGGGCGTGCCGGGTTCAGCGCCGGCGGAGCTCGATCGCCGACACCGGCAGGCCCTTGAGCCGGAACTTCCGCTGGTAGCCGGTCTCGATGTCGTCGGGCCACGGCGCCGGTCCGGTGGTCACGTCGTCGGCGCGGCCGGTGATCTCGAGCGGGAGGGCCTCCGCCGGTGTGCCGTCCTCGTCGTGCGCGAGCAGCTCGGCGGCCCGGTCGACGTTCGGGCGGAAGTCGCTCTTCAGCCGGAACACCCCGCCCGGGGCGAGCAGCGACACCACGTCGCGCAGGAACCACCGGGAGATCAGGCGGTTCTTCTCGTGCCGCTCCTTCGGCCACGGGTCGGGGTGGTTGACCCAGATCCCCGCGAGGGAGCCCGGCTCGAACAGGTCGTCGAGGTACGCCGCGTGGTACCGGCTGACCACCGCGTTGCGGATCCCGGCGGCCCGCAGCTTCTGCGCCCCGAGCACCACCCGCTTGTACCGGATCTCGACCGCTACGTGGTCCACCTCGGGGCTCCGCCGGGCGAGCTCCACCAGGAACGCGCCGTCGCCGGGGCCGATCTCGAGCACCAGCGGCGCGGTCCGCCCGAACCGCTCCGCCCACCGGCCGCGCCAGGTCCACGCCTCGGCCGCGGTGATACCCTCCGGCGCTTGTTCGGCGTGTGACTTCAGGTACGGGTTGATCCCCCGATCGACCGCGGCCGGGATCGGGTCGCGGTACCGCGGGCGCTCACCCGTCTCGAGCTGGGGCGTTGGCCTTCCACGCGCTGCCATCCTCGTAGATCTCCTTCTTCCAGGCCGGCAGCCGCGCCTTCAGCTCGTCGATCGCGAACCGGCTCGCCGCATAGCACTCGCCGCGGTGCGGCGCCCCGACCGCGACCACCACCGAGGGCTCGCCGATCGCGACCACGCCGGTCCGGTGCACCATCACGACCTTCACCCCGGGCCAGTTCACCTCGGCTTCGGCGGCGATCGCCTGGAGCACCGGCTCGGCCATCTCGGCGTACACCTCGTACTCGAGCCGGACCACCGGCCGACCTTCGAACGAGTTGCGCCCGACCCCCTCGAACACCAGCACCGCGCCGAACCGCGGGTCGTCGACCGCCGCGCGCACGGCCGCCACGTCGATCGGACCGTCGACGATCGATCGCATCAGCCCCCTCCGATCGGCGGCACGAACACCACCTCGTCGCCGTCGGCGGGGAGGTCGCCGGCGCGCGCGTACTCCCGGTTCAACGCGAACGCGACCGGCAGGCGCCCTTCCGGGGTGGGCGGGAACAACCGATCGTACAGCGCGCCGAGGGTCTCGCCGGGCTCGACCTCGACCTGCTCTTCGTCGCGGCCCCGCCGCTCGCGCAGGACCGCGAAGTATCGCACCACCACCCGGATCGGGCCTCCCCGCGCTCCCTCCTATCGTGGGTCGGCGCCGCGTCACATCTTGATACGACCGTGTCTCGGATCGGCCCGATAGTGTGCGATGTCCTTCCGGAGGTCCTTTGCTACGCTACACCCTCGGCCTGTCGTTCGTGCTGTCCGCCTGCACCGTAGTGGTGAACGGTGGAAAGGACGACTCGGCGACCTTCCCGACCGACGGCACGCTCCCCTCCGGGGACGACGACGACGACGACTTCACCGTCGCCGACTCGGCGACCACCAGCAACTGGACCCGCGGCGGCTCGGACACCACCGTCGTCGCGGACACCTCGTGGTGGAACGACACCGGGCCGGAGCCGACCGGCGACACGTACTACGGCGGCACGTACTTCGGCGGGTCGTTCGGCGGCTCGTCCGCGCCGACTCAGGGCGGCACGGCGTTCGGCGGGTCGTTCGGTGGCTCGTTCTACGGCACCACGGGCACCACCACCGGCGGCTCGTCGTGGGGCGGGTCGTTCGGCGGGAGCTTCTGGTCGTACTTCGACACCGGCGCCTGACGCGCCGCGCGGGCCCGAGGCGATCGCGTCGGTCGATCGCCGCGCGCGACGTTGGGAGCCACCCCACCCGAAACCGGGTTGAAACCGCGCGGCGCCGTGGGCATGATCGCTCGGGGCCAGCGGGAGTGAGCTTGGGGTTCGTGATGCTCGCCGGGTGCATCGAGTTCGCGCTCGACCCGAAGGAGCCGTCCGAGCCGCCGCCGGAGCAGGTGGCGGTGACGGAGTCGTTCGTCCAGGCGCCGCTGCCCGGGGTGGACCTGCTGCTGGTGATCGACGACACCGCGTCGATGGCGCAGGAGCAGGCGGCGCTCGCCTCGCAGTTCTCCGCGCTGCTCGGCGAGCTCGACGCGCTGGGGATCGGGTGGCAGCTCGGGGTGGTG
Organism: Myxococcota bacterium; assembly: GCA_040080105.1. Taxonomy (GTDB): domain Bacteria; phylum Myxococcota_A; class UBA796; order UBA796; genus JACKER01. Next base: position 1,111 of record JBEBJC010000258.1, on the reverse strand, counting down.
TCGACCGACATGTCCGGGCCCGAGGCGGGCTGGCTGCGCGGGTCGCCGTACGTGCTCGACCCGGGCGCCCCCGATCGCGAGCTCGCGTTCGCCGAGATGGTCCAGGTGGGCACCGACGGCGCGGGCCCCGAGGCCGGGCTCGCCGCCGCGTCCGAGGCGCTCGCCCTCGCCCATGGAGGCCCGAACAGCGGGTTCCGCCGACCAGACGCGCTGCTGCACGTGGTGTTCGTGAGCGACGCCGACGACCAGAGCCAGACTTGGCTCGGCGCCGACCCGGTGTCGGTGTTCCTCGACACGCTCGCGTCCGAAGCCACAGCGACCGGGCGCCCGGCTCGCGCGTCCGCGCTGGTGGGACCGCTGCCGTCGGGGTGCTCGTCCGCGACCGGGACCGCGCAGCCGGCGCTCGACTACGTGTCGGTCGCGAACGACTCCGGGGGGTGGGTCGGCTCGATCTGCGCGCCCGACCTCGGTCCGGTCCTCGCGGCGCTGTCCGAGGCCTCGATCGAGTGGCCGACGACCTTCCCGCTCGAGCACGTGCCGGTGCCCGAGTCGGTGCGGGCCACCGTCGACGGCGAGCTCACCCCGGTCCGCGTCGACCCATCCGTCCCGGCGGTGGTGTTCGACGTGCCGCCGCCGCCGGACGCGCGGGTGTCGGTGCGGTACCTGGTGGTGTTGAACGGGAGCGGGCGGTGATCGCCGTCCCCATCTGGGCGCTCGACTTCGGGCTCGGCGACGGCGGCCTCACCTCGGGCGGGGCCACCGGGCAGTGGGAGTGGGGCGAGCCGACCACCGGCCCGGTGGGGGCCGGGCCGTGCTGGTGCACCCACTGCGACGGCGAGTACCTGCACGACACGGTCGACTGGCTCGCGCTGCCCCCGCTGGCCCTGTCCGGTCTCGCTCACCCTTCGCTGCGGCTGCGGCACTGGTACGCGATCCGCCCGGGGGATGCTGGCACGGTCGAGCTCGACCCGGGCTCCGGGTTCGCCCCGATCGCGCCGGTGTACGGCTACCCCGACCTCGCGGGGTTCGTGGGGGAGTCGGGCGGGTTCGTCGACTCGGTGTTCGACCTGTCCTCGGCCGGTGCCAGCGCCGACGCGCGGCTGGTGCTGAC
>JBEBJC010001342.1:0-2031 GCA_040080105.1 Myxococcota bacterium | reverse complement strand
GAGAGGGCCGGGGTGAGGGGGAGCCCGGGCCCACACCGCCGCCTCACAGCCGATCCCCCTCTCCCCCGCCGTTCGACCAGCAGCCGAAGGCGTTGCAGCCCCCCGGCAGCGGCTCCGGCGGGCGCTCGGGGCGTCGCGTCTCGGGCCTCGGGCCGTCGAAGCACCCGTTCGAGTTGCACCCGCCGCCCGCCCGCTGCCAGCACCCGTACGAGTTGCACCCGCCGCCGTCTCGCCAGCAGCCGTACGAGTTGCACCCTCCCGGGGCTTCGTCCGGGTGGCGCGGGGCCGGCGGGCAGCCGTACGAGTTGCACTCTCCGAGCGCGGCGCACCCGTAGCTGTTGCAGCTGCCCCCCGGCGTGTTCCAGCACCCGTACGAGTTGCACCCGCCGCCGTTGGTCCAGCATCCGTACGAGTTGCACCCGCCCGCCGCCTCGGCTGGGGGCGCCGCGCCGGTGATCGAGCCGAGCCACAGCCACAACATGTCCGCCTCCGACCGGACGCTCACAACCCATCCGGCGCGCGCAGAGTCCAGCCCATGACAACTCGTGACAGCGTCGCCCGATGGAAGGGACCCGCCGTGGTACATCAGCGCCCGCTGGGAGGTCCAATGCGCGTGTGTGTGCTCGGGTTGTGGGCGGTCGGTTGTCAAGGGGGGAGCGCCGAGATCGAGGGTTCCGATCCGGCGGGCACCACCACGGATCCGGGCGACCCCGGCGACCCCGGTGACCCCGGTGACCCGGGGGGTGACGCCTGTGGTTCGTGGCTCGCGACCTACGATCTCACCGGGAGCCACTTCTACATCCAGTCGATGGTCGACTTCACCATCACCGTGCAGGAGCCGTACAGCGACGACTTGAACACGGGGCCCGGCAAGCTGGTGCTGCGGTTCCCCGACGACGGCGGAGAGCTCGGGCTCGGTCACGTCGCGTGGGTCGAGTACCAGCTGATGTGGGACTTCGTCACCGGGCTGGGCGGGTTCGCCGACGTCCACACCGAGCTGATGAACACCGCGGGTCCGGCCGAGTGCGGCGTGGCGGCGGGCGAGCTCGCGCACGGGGTGCTCGAGTGGGAGGTGCCCACGATCGAGCTGTGTCAGGACGGGCAGATCAGCTGCACGGGTCCGTTCTGCGGCACGTCGGGCGCGCCGCCGGAGGACGAGCCCCAGATCGTGGACCACCTGTGCGAGCCGTGGGACATCCACGAGTTCACGTTCTCGCAGGACCTACAGACGCTCGACATGGCGCCGGCGATCGCGTCGTCGGACCCGGACAGCGAGACCGCGATGGAGTTCCACGGCACGCTGGTCGACATGGTGCGAGACGAGGCACCGCCCGACTGCTTCTGCCCCTAGCTAGGAGCCGGCGCCTGGGCCGCGCCTCACCGCGGCCCGGTGCCGGTCGAGGTGACGCCGTACAGCGGCTCGACCGCGCCGGTGCCACCCCACGCCGAGCCGCCGTGGCCCGAGCCGCCGTGGCCCGACCCGCCGATCGAGGTGTCGGTGTCGGCGTCCGAGTCGGCGTCCGCGTCGGTGTCGGTGTCCGCGTCGGAGTCCGCGTCCGCGTCGGTGTCGGTGTCGGAGTCCGCGTCGGTGTCGGTGTCGGTGTCGGAGTCGGTCGGGGTGCCGGAGTCGGTCTTCGAGTCGGTGTCTCCGGCGCAGGCGCCGCCGAACAGCGCGAGGGACAGCACCATCGCCGCGGCGGTGCGCGAGCGCCGGCGCCCGCCGCCGGACGGGGCTCCACAGTGGGGGCAGGCGGTCGCGTCCAGCTGGCAATGACAGCCGCAGCGCGGGCACGGGATCAACGGCAAGGATCACCTCCATCGGGCCATGCCCGCCCGCAGCGCCGGGCGTCCGCGGAACCCTCTGCCGGATCCTCACCCGGGCGTGCAGAACCGACTCACCCGATCGAGCGCGCCAGCCGGACGCTCACGAACGTCGGGCGCTCGCGCTCGGCCACCGGGATCCGGTAGGGGGTCGCGCACGCGCCCATGTTGAACGACCAGCACCCGCCGCGCACCACCCGGTACCCGCCC
>JBEBJC010001341.1:0-2033 GCA_040080105.1 Myxococcota bacterium | reverse complement strand
GCTCGGGCTGGTCACCCGCCAGCCGGTACCTTCGGTGAATCTCTTCGCCGTTTCGGCGATGTGCCTGGGCGCCTGGCTGCTCTCGAGCCGCAGGGTGGTGCACCTCACCACGCAGCACGTCGAGCTCGTGGACCGCTCCCGCGTCCGTCCCGAGCGCGTCCGGCGCTACCCGCTGGAGCAGATCGTGTCGCACGGCATCATCGAGGCGAACGGCCGTCCCCTGCTGCGCATCGAGCTCCCCGACTGCACGCTCGCCCTGCCGGCCGACCGGCAGCAGCTCGCCACGGCGTCTGCCATGCTGAAGACCGCGCGCAGGGAGTTCGCGCAGCGGGAGAGAGGCTCGGAGGGGGACGTCCCCGTGGGGTTGCGGCGGGTGGCGAAGGCCGCGCGCGAGCCGGAGGGGCGGTGACGCGCCGGCGGCCAGGGTTTCATGCGACGCGTCGCCCTCGAGACTCGCGAGCCATTGCGCCCTCCTCGGAGCGGGGTACCCTCTGCAGATGGGGCCTCCAGTCCTGACGCGGCTCGTGTTCGTGATCGCCGGTTGCGCCGATCCACCTGCGCCGGCAGCGCTCGAGCCCGTCGCCGCCGTCGCCCCGGTTGCACCCGCCAAGGCACCGGAGGCGCCGCTTCCCCGCCTGGATCCCTCGAACCGCCTCAACGACGGAGTGGTCCGTCCCATTCCGTGGATGCCGGACGATCCCCAGGTCGAAGCGGTCCTTCCCACGACCCGGGCCACCCTCCTGGTGGAGGGTTGGGAGCTGATGGACATCGACGGCTCCGAGCGGCTCAGGCACACCGTCTCCGGGATCTTCGAGGCCCCCGACCCGGCACGGTTCCTCGTCGACCTCTCGGCGGCCGTCGACCGTTGGGAAGGCACGGCGCGGGCCGACATCCCGCTCGTCTACACGTTCGTCGCAGCGGACAGGACGGCCCCGGCGGCGCCCCGCGTGCTCCGGTGGCTCGACCGGGACGGCCCGACCGGCAAGCGCCCGGTGATGATCGTCGCCGAGCCGTTCGATGCCCGCCACGTCCAGCTCCTGGCGACGGTGATCCTCGACACCGCGGACGTCGGCGCCCTCACCACCTTCGCGTCCACCTGCCCGGAGCCCGAGCTTCGAGCGGCCCTCGTCGCGCTCGGCGACCTCGTCCGGGTCGAGGACCAGCGCGACCTCCGCTCGGGGATGTGCACGTTCAAGTTCCGTCGCGTCGTCTCGGAGGCCGAGACCCGCGCAGTGGACGCCATCCTCGCCCGGGAACGACCGCCCGAGGTCGAATTCGAGGAGTTCCTCGCCGACGGTGGCCGGCGGCTGCAACGAGCGCGAGAGCCGTTCCTGAAGACCTGGCGTCGCGACGGGCGGCGGGCACTCCAGGCCGGCGGCTTCCCCTCCGTCGACGACCAGGGCGTCAGCGAGCGCGGCGACGCGTACGTGCTGGTCGACGACACCTCCCTCGTCCTCGGCCTGCCCCGACCGCCACGCTAGGCTCCGGGGACCGGGCCTCGTCGCACCGCGGCGAACGCAGACTCCACCCAGCTGGCGGCCGCCACCACCCGCCCGAGGCGGCGGATCCCGCGCGGGATCACCAGCCACACCGGCAGCGTCAGCTCGTCGGTCCCGACCCGCTCCAGCGATGCTCCGGCCGCGAACGTCGGCAGCGCGGCCACCCCCAACCCGAGCTCTGCCGCTCCCCGGTGCGCCCGCACGCTCCCCAGGCGGATCACCTGGTGCGGGAACCGCTGGTCCACGAACCGCGCCAGGCTCAGCTCGGCGAACGTCGCCGTCCACCCGATCCCTCGGTCCCGCGGGGCGGTGGGGGCGGCGAACAGGCCGAAGGTGATCTCGCCGAGCCGCCGCACGACGTGATCCCCTTTCACCGGGTCGGCGAACCGCAGCGCGATCCATTCGTCGTCGCGCGACAGATCCGCCAGGCGTGGCGAGGCGTCGATCTCCAGCGTCAGCGCCGGGTGGGACGCGAGGAAGTCCGGGATCGCCGGGAGCAACACCAGCTCGGCGCCGACTTCGGTGGTGGCGATG
>JBEBJC010000257.1:0-9759 GCA_040080105.1 Myxococcota bacterium | reverse complement strand
CGGTCACCCCGAGCAGCGTGGGGCCGAGGCGGGCGGCGGCGCGCGACTCGGCCAGGCGCTCGAGCGACACCAGCGGTCGGCTCGGTGGATCGGGCGGCAGCCGGGCCGCGGCCGCCGCGAGCGCCGCCGCCATCACCTGCGCCGACGCGTACCGGTCCTCCGGGCGGAACGCGGTGGCCTGGCGGATCAGCCCAGCGAGCTCGGCCGGCACCCCGTCGAACAGCTCGTCGCCGATCTGGGCGTCGAGGCCGGCGGCGTACAGGTCGTGGGGCTCGCGCCCGGTGACCATCGCGTACAACGTGGCTCCGGTCGAGTACAGGTCGGCGCGCGGGTCGACCTTGCGCGCCGACAGCTTCTGCTCCGGGGGCATGTACGCGAGCGTGCCGAGCACCATCCCGGTGCGGGTGAGCCCGCCGTCCTGCAGCCGCGCGATGCCGAAGTCGGTGACCTTCGGCACCCCCTGGGCGTCGAGCAGGATGTTGTGCGGCTTCACGTCGCGGTGCACCACCCCGTTGTCGTGCGCGAGCTGCAGCGCCGACAACACGCCGGCGATCACCCCGACCGCCATCCGCGGCGGGATCGGACCGTCGGCGAGCCGATCTTGCACCGAGCCGCCGGTCATCAGCTCCATCACCAGGTACAGCCGCTGGCCGTCGGCGCCCGCCTCGTACAGCGTGACCACGTGCTCGTGCTGCAGCCGGGCCATGATGTGCGCTTCGTCCAGCAGCCGCTGGCGCACCCGCGGGTTGTCGGCCACCCGCCGCTCGAGGATCTTCACCGCGCGGAACACCTGACGCTGCTCGTCCCACGCGCGGTACACGGTGGACATGCCGCCCGACCCCACGGGATCGAGCAGGCGGTACCGCCCGGCCAGCAGCCCGGCGGGAGGTGGCGGTGGAACCAGGCCCGACATCGGACGCGCAGTCTACCTCACCCGGTCAGCGGCAGGGGACGAACAGCGGGGTCGTGCCGTCGAGCCCGGCTGACAGTCCGTCGTGGCCGTGACCCGACAGGTCGGGCACCACCACCCCGATCCCGTAGGACTGGTCGACCTCGAAGTCCCACCACACCAACACGTCGTCGGGCGGAACCGCGAGCGCCTCCGGATCGTCCGCCACGTCGACCGGGTCCCGCGGGCCCTTGATCACCTTCGCGTCGTCGAGCCAGCCGATCCACGGCTTGGTCCCGTCACCGGTGGGGGTGTTGCCCGCCATCAGGTCGCCCTCGAGCGTGTCCGCCTCGAGCGCCCCTACGCCGGCCACCTGGCCGTCGACCACCAGCACCGCGGTGTTGCCGTCCCACGACGCCACCAGGTGGTGCCACTCGTCGTCGCCCACGAACACGTCGCCGCTGATCACCGCGGTCTGGCTGGTGCCGACCCGGAGCAGCGGGTAGCCGCTGCTGGTGCCGAGCTGGAACCCTTGCCCGGCGCTCGCCCGCCCGTACGCGAGCGCGATCTGCTCGGCCGGGTTGTCCGAGCGGACCCACACCTGCAGCGTGCGCCCGGTGTCACCCACCGGCAAGCCCTCGTCGGGGCCGCGGATCCGGTCGAGCTGCCCGAACAGGATCACGCAGGTCTCGGCGCCGCCGTCGGTGGTCACGTTCGGCTCCCACAGGTCGGAGCCGCTGTCGGTGTCGGTGTCGTCGTCTCCCTGGGCGGTGTCGGTGCCGCCGTTGGTCGGGTCCACGTCCCCGTCGCCCTCGTTCCCCGAGCACGCCATCCACGCGAGCGCCAACATCCGCACCTCGGCGAGAGGATACGATCGGCCGGATCCCGCGGTGGTCGAAACGTGGTCAACCCGTGCTACGGTGCCCGCCATGTTCGTGTTCCTGTGGGGCTCCGGGTGCGCGCTCACCCGCCTGGCGCAGCTCGATCGCAGCCACCCGACGCTCGACGGCGTGCTCGAGGTCGACGGGGCGTCGGCCGAGCTCCGGATCGCGCGCGACGTGTACGGCGTGCCGCACATCCGCGCCGCGAGCGAGGCGGACGCGTGGTTCGGGCTCGGGTTCGCCCACGCGCAGGACCGGTTGTTCCAGGCGGACCTCGCGCGGCACAGCGCGTGGGGCACGTTGTCGAGCTGGTTCGGCGCGGACGCTGTCGAGTTCGACGCGTTCGCCCGGTCGCTCCGCCTGCGCGACCGCGCCGCCACCGCGCTCGCCGCGGCCGATCCGGCGACCCGGAGGATGTTCGAGGCGTACGCGGCCGGGATCAACGCGGGCGCCGGCGCCGCCCGCGCGACCCCGATCGAGCACCGCCTGCTCGGGGTGCCGTTCGAGCCGTGGACCCCCGAGGACGGCCTGGCGGTCACGTTCTTGTTGTCGTGGGCGCTCGAGGACAACCTGTCGTTCGAGCTGGCCGCGTTCGAGCTGGCCGAGCACCCCCCGGCGCTGCTCGACGCGCTGACCCGGATCTCGCCCGAGTCGCCCCCGATCGACCCGTACTGGGACGAGCTGCGCGGGGTGGACCGCGGACGGTGGTCGGCGCCGTTCGACGCGTGGCTCGCGGTGCTCGGCGGGGGCCCGGACCGCGCGGCGGCGTCGAACAACTGGGTGATCGGAGGCTCCCGCAGCGCCAGCGGCAAGCCGATCGTGGCGAACGACCCACACCTCGACCAGGCGGTGCCGTCGTTGTGGTACGCGGCCGACGTGGCCGGGGGCGACCTGCACGTCGCCGGGGCCACGATCGCGGGCACGCCGGGGGTGCTGATCGGCCACGACGCCCGGGTCGCCTGGGGCATGACCAACGTGATGGCCGACCAGGTCGACCTGGTGGTGCTCGAGCGCGACGGCGACGGGTACCGGCTCGAGGGGCAGACCCACGCGTTCGAGCGGGTCGCGAGCGCGATCGAGGTGCGCGACGGCGAGCCGGTGCAGCGCGAGGTGCAGTTCACCGCGGTGGGGCCGGTGGTCAACGAAGGCGGCGAGGTGGTGGTCGCGATGCGGTGGGCCACGCTCGAGCGCGAGGACCGGCTGCCGACCGCGGTGCGCGCGCTGAACCGCGCCTCGACCGCCGACGAGGTGCTCGACGCGACCCGCGCGCTGCCGCTGATGGTCGCGCTGAACCTGGTGGTCGCCGACGTGGACGGCGGGTACGGCTGGCGCCCGATCGGGTCGATCGTGGGCCGGCGCGCCCACACCGGGCGGGTCCCGTACCCCGGGTCGGACCCGCTGCACGGGTGGTTCGGGTGGCTGTCGAACCTGCCGGAGGAGCGGAACCCGGCGCGGGGGTACGTGCAGACCGCGAACTCCCGCCCCGACCACCCGCTGGCCGACGCGATCTCCACCTCGTACGTGCCCCCGTGGCGGTTCGAGCGGATCGGGGAGCGGATCGAGGCCGAGCCGTCGCACACCCCCGCGAGTGAGCACGCGCTGCAGCTCGACACCCGCGAGCTGCTCGCCGCGCGCCACCGCGACCGGCTGCTCGACGGGGTGACGCCCGGCCCTGACGGGGCCCGGTGCCACGCGCTGCTCGCCGGGTGGGACCTCGACGCGGGCGCCGACTCGGCCGGCGCGGCGGTGTGGGGGGTGTTCCTCGAGCAGTACGTGCGGCACGCGATCGAGGACCAGCTCGGCGCGGCCGACACCGAGGTCGCGCTGTCGATCTTGTCCACCGCCCGCAGCCCGCTCGACAACGGCCTGTTCGACGCGGCGTTCGTGGAGGACCGGGAGCGCTCGGTGGTGTACGCGCTCGATCGGGCGTGCGCGGAGCTCGAGGCCACCCTCGGTCCGGATCCGGACGGGTGGACCTGGGGAGCGCTGCACCCGCTCGACCTGCGCCACCCGTTCTCCGCCCGCGCGCCGCGGCTGCTGCGGGGGTGGAACCTCCCCCCGGTGCCGTCGCCGGGGTCGGGCGCGACGGTGGCGGCGTCGAGCTTCGAGTGGGGGGCCGACGATCGGTCGGTCACCGGGATGCCGTCGATGCGCCTGGTGATGCCGCTCGACGACCTCGGCGCGAGCACGTTCGTGCACCCGGGCGGCCAGAGCGGCCTGCCGGGACACCCCGGGTACAGCTCACACTACGTGCACTTCGTGACCGGGCAGACCCTGCCGCTGTGGTTCGACGACGACGACGTGGCGGCGAACGTGGTCGACACCCTCAGGCTCACCGTCGGGAACCCGCCGGCCGCCGGGTGGGCCGCTCGCCCTCCCCAGGGAGACCCGGCGGCGTGGCAGGCACACGCGGCGGCCGAGGCCGAGCGGTTCGACCGCGCGGTCGCGGCCGAGCCGTCGGTCCAGCGGCTGGAGGTGGAGGCGGTGGGCGAGGTGGCGCTGGTCGACCGGGGGCGCGGGCTGGTGTACGTCGGCGGCGACGAGCTCCTCGCGCTCGATCTGCACACGGGCGAGGTGCGGTGGCGGGTCGACGCTCCGGGCGGGGTGGCCCGCGCCGGCCGCCTGCTCGCGGTGACCCACGGCCTCGGGCCGTCGGAGGTCACCTGGGTCGACCCGGACGCGCCGGAGGCGGCGCGCAGGTGCGGCCGGGTGGTCCCGGCGCCGCCCGAGGCCAACGGGGTGCGCCTGTGGGTGTTCGACCGCGGGGGCGCGATCCACGTGGCGTGGCAGAGCTCCGCGGTGTTCCCTCCGTCCGGGGTGCACGACCCGCGCCGAGACGAGCTCCGCCGCGCAGCGAACGCGTGCGGCGTGGTCGCGGTGGCGCCGGACTGCACGGTGACGGCTGCGCCACTCTCGGCGTTCGAGCTCGACCCGCCGCGGGACATGGGGCAGGGCGTGCCGCCCACGCCCGCGATGGTGTGCGGGTCCCTCGATCCCCATCGGCAGCTGCCCGCGGTCGCCGCGTCGGCCGTCCCTCCGTACCGGGCGAAGCCGGGCGAGCCGACCGTCGAGGTGGTGGAGACCCGGACCGACGGCGGGTGCGCGGTGGAGGTGCGGCGGGAGCTGACCGCCCGCGGGGTGGACCGGTCGTGGACCCACCCCTTGGGGAGCATCACCGACGCGGGTGGCTGTCCCGGGCCGCCGTGAGCAGCTGGTCGTACCGCTGCGCCAGCAGGTACGCGTCGCCCGGCCACCGCCCCGACAGGTAGCCCCGGTCTTCCACCACGAACGCCGGCCGCGGGTCGTCGCGGGTGCCGCGCGAGACCAGCGTGGTGGGCCCCACCTCGAGGTGCGCCGGCTGCGCGAGCGCCGCCCGGACCTCGTCCTCCACGTACGCCGGGTACGTGCGGTAGTACCGGCCGAGCTTCCACGCGGTGAGCCAGTACGCCGCGCGCTCCATGTACGCGGGCAGGCAGGTGGTGCGGCGGCCGTGCAGCACCGACCGCCCGGTGGCCGGGTCGACCGCGCGCGCCGCGGCCAGCACCCCGTGGCAGATCGCGGCGAACGGCCGCCCGGTGTGGACGAACCCCACGATCAACGCCTGGACCTCCGGGCTTCCGAGATACTGCCGCATCCCCGGCGCGTGGCCGCCCGGCAGCAGCAGCCCGTCGAACCCGGTCGGGTCGACCTCGCCCCACCGGAGCGGCCGGAGGAACGCCGGGTCTCGCTCGAGCGCGCGGTAGAACGCGATCGGCTCCCGGTCTGCCCCGAGCTGGCCGAACAACACCCCGGTGAGCAGCAGCGGGTCACACGCCGGGACCGCACCGGCCTCGGTCGCGAACACCACCTCGTGGCCCCGCTCGGTCCACAGGCGCCACGGCACCGCCACCTCGGTGGTGTCGAAGTCGCGATCGGGCAGCGGGACGAGGATCCGGGCCATCGACCGGGGGTAGCCTCAATCGCGCTGGAACGCCATCAGCCGGCTGCGCGTCCCCGGGCTCCGCTGTTCGGTCGCGGCGAACCCGTGGTCGATCATCGCGTCGGAGAACCGGCGGTACCGGTTGCGCCCCGGGTCGACCACCAACATCGCCCCGTGGTGCTCGAGGTGGCCCTCGGCGAACGCGACCAGCTGCCCGACGTGCTCGGGCTCGTACAAGATGTCGCTGCCGATCACCAGGTCGAACCGCCCGAGCCGGGGCTGGGCCGACCCCCAGTCCACGTCGCGGTACGGCATCGGCCCGAGCTCGTTCAGCCGGAGGTTCTCGTGCAGGAACGCCTCGGTGAGCGGGTGGCGGTCGCTCACCGTCACGTCGGCGCCGCGCCGGTGGGACACCAGGCCGCCGAGCGCGAGGCCACACCCGATCTCGAGCACCCGCCGGCCGTCGAGCGCGTACCCGCCCATCACGTCGGCCAGGCGGAGCCCCGAGTCCCACACCTGCCCGAAGTACGGCCACGAGGCCGCCGGGATCCCGCGCCGCTCGGCCTCGCCGTCGTCGTCGTCGTACTGGCACCGATCGAGCAGCGACCGGATCCACCAGTCGCTCCCGCCGAACCGGCGTTGCTCGACCTTCACCTCGTACGTCATCCCCGGGGATAACGCACGATCCTCTCCCCCGCTCGCTGATCGCGATACTGGGTCGCCGGGGGGGACGGTGGCTCGGTGGTTCGGGGTCGGGGTCGGCGACGCGCTCGCCCGCCTCGGGCATCCGCTGGAGGTGGTGCGCTTGCCCGGCGGCGGCGCGGCGGTCCGGAGCGACCACGCGGACCCAGGCCAGCTGCTGGGGAGGCTGCCGCCGATCGCGCCCGAGACGTTGGGCGATCCGTCGTTCCTCGCCGCTCACGGCGTGCGGGCCCCGTACGTGACCGGGTCGATGGCGAACGGCATCGCGTCGGTCGAGCTGGTCCGCGCGGCGGCCGCCGCCGGGTTCCTCGGGTTCTTCGGGGCGGCGGGGCTCGCCCTCCCTGCGGTGGAGGCGGCGCTCGCCGGGCTCGCCCCGACCCCCGGCCCGTGGGGCGCGAACCTGATCCACGCCCCGAACGAGCCGGGGGCCGAGCAACAGGTGGCCGAAGCCTTCGTGCGCCACGGGGTGCGCTTCGTCGAGGTGTCGGCGTTCATCCGGCCCACCCCGGCGGTGGTGTGGCTCGCCTCCCACGGGGCGCGGGTGTCTCCGGCGGGCGAGATCGTCCGGCCACGCGCGATCTTCGCGAAGGTGTCCCACCCCGAGGTCGCTCGGCCGTTCGTGTCGCCAGCCCCCGCCGACGTGGTGCGGGCGCTGGTGAGCGCGGGGCGGCTGACCGAGGACGAAGGCCGGCTCGCGCTGCGGGTGCCACTCGCGACCGACCTGACGGTGGAGGCCGACTCGGGAGGCCACACCGACAACCGCCCGTTGGTCGCGTTGTTCCCGTCGATCCGGGCCGTACGCGACGCGGTGGAGGCGGCGACCGGCATCGAGGGGCCTCGGCTCGGTGCCGCGGGTGGGCTCGGAGACCCGGCCGGCATCGCGGCCGCGTTCGCGCTCGGTGCGGGGTACGTGCTCACCGGCTCGGTGAACCAGGCTGCGGTCGAGTGCGGGCTGTCGGCCGACGGGCGGGCGCTGCTCGCCACCGCCGGGATCGCGGACTTCGCGATGGCGGCGGCCGCCGACATGTTCGAGCAGGGCGTGCGGGTCCAGGTGCTGCGGCGCGGGACCCAGTTCGCCCAGCGCGCGAACCGGCTGTACGAGGTGTACCGCGCCCACCCCTCGCTCGAGGCGCTGCCACCGGCGGTGCGCGACGAGCTCGAGCGGCGGGTGCTCGGCGCCACCCTGGGCGAGGTGTGGGAGCAGACCCGCGCGTTCTTCGCCCAGCGGGACCCGTCGCAGCTCACAGCGGCCGAGTCCGACCCGCGGCACCAGATGGCGCTGACGTTCCGGTGGTACCTCGGACGCTCGAGCCGGTGGGCGATCGACGGCGACCGGTCGCGCCAGAGCGACTGGCAGATCTGGTGTGGCCCGGCGATGGGCGCGTTCAACACCTGGACCGCCGGGACGTACCTCGCCGACCCGGCGCGGCGCACCGTGGCCGACATCGGGGTGAACCTGCTCCGGGGCGCGGCGGTCGCGACCCGCGCCCACCAGCTGCGCACGTTCGGGGTGCCGGTCCCACGGGGCGCCGACCTGGCCCCCCCTCGCCCCCTCGGAGACCCGTCATGAGCGAGCACGACGAGCCGATCGCGGTCACCGGGGTCGGCGCGCTGTTCCCCGGCGCCCCGACCACCGCGGACTTCTGGCGCGACCTCACGGTGGCGGCCGAGCGGCTGTCCGAAGTGCCGCGCACCCACTGGCTCGCGGAGGACTTCGTCGATCCGCGGCCAGGGACCCCCGACAAGGTCCCGACCGGGCGGGGCGGGTTCCTGCCGCCCACGCCGTTCCCGTTCACCGAGCTCGGGGTCCCCCCGTCGACGATCCCGGCCACCGACACCGCGCAGCTGCTCGCGCTGGTGGTCGCGCGGCGGGTCCTGCGCGAGGCGACCGGCGGTCGTCCGTTCGACCGCGATCGGGTCGCGGTGATCCTCGGGGTGGCGTCCGCGACCGAGCTCGTCGCCCACATGGCCGGGCGCCTACAGCTGCCGCTGGTGGAGCGCGCGATGGCGGCCGCCGGCGTCGCCGCGCCCCTGGCGGGCCAGGTGAGCCAGGTGTTGCGCGACAGCTGGCTGCCGTGGCAGCCCGACACGTTCCCCGGGCTGCTCGGCAACGTGGTGGCCGGGCGGATCGCGAACCGGCTCGACCTCGGCGGCGCGAACTACGTGGTCGACGCGGCGTGCGCCGGCTCACTCGCGGCGGTCGACGCGGCGGTCGGCGAGCTGGTGCGCGGGCGGGCCGACCTGGTGGTCACCGGCGGGGTCGACACCCTCAACGACATCCTGATGTACATGTGCTTCGCCCAGACCGGGGCGCTGTCCCCGTCGGGCCGGTGCCGCCCGTTCGCGGCCGACGCGGACGGCACGTTGCTCGGGGAGGGGATCGGGCTGCTGGCGCTGCGGCGACTCGCCGACGCCGAGCGCGACCGCGACCCGATCTACGCGGTGATCCGCGGGGTGGGGAGCGGGTCGGACGGCAAGGGCACCAGCATCTACGCCCCGCTCGCGGAGGGGCAGGCGCGCGCGCTGCGGAGGGCGTACGCGCGCGCGGGGGTGTCCCCGGCGACGGTGGGGCTGGTCGAGGCCCACGGGACCGGGACCCGCGCCGGCGACGCGGCCGAGCTCGCCGCGCTGCGGCAGGTGTACGAGGAAGGTGGGGCGCGCCCCGGCGCGACCGCGCTGGGCTCGGTCAAGGGCCAGATCGGCCACACCAAGGCCGCCGCAGGCTCCGCTGGGCTGATCAAGGTGGTGCTCGCGCTGCACCACCGGGTGTTGCCGCCCACGCTCGACGTCCCCACCGGCCCGGGGCTGTCCGGCGGCCCGTTCCACCTCGCGCGCGCGATCCGCCCCTGGCTCTCCGCGCCGGGGACGCCGCGCCGGGCCGCGGTGAGCGCGCTCGGGTTCGGCGGGACGAACTTCCACGTGGTGGTCGAGGCGTACGACGGGCCGGCGCGACCGCCGAAGCTCCGCTCCACCCCGACCGAGCTGGTCGTGGTGTCCGGGGCCGACCCGGCGGAGGCGGAGGCGAGGTGCCGGGCGCTCGCGGGGGCCCCGTCGCTGGCGCAGGCGGCGTGGGACAGCCAGCGGGCGTTCGACCCGTCGGCGCCGGTGCGGGTGGCGGTGGTGGCGGGCTCGCCGACCGAGCTGGCAGAGCGGCTCGGCGCGGCCGCCCGGACGCTCGCCGGCGGACCGGCGGGCGGGGCCGGGGTGTTCGTGGGCGTCGGCCCTGCCCTCGGGCCGGTGGCGCTGCTCGCGCCGGGGCAGGGGGCCCAGCGACTCGGCATGGGAGGAGCGCTCGCGATCGCGTTCGACCGGGTGCGCGAGGTGTGGGATCGGGCCGACCCGGAGTCGACCGAGCGGGTGTTCCCGCC